>NZ_JBWYIQ010000011.1:0-89198 GCF_056779795.1 Acinetobacter sp. ANC_7682
CCCGTGATCAAATTGCTGAACGTGTTGCACAAGATATTCCTGATGGTGCTTATGTCAACCTTGGGATTGGTTTACCAACTAAAATCTCGAGTTACTTACCTTCTGACAAAGATGTCTTTTTACATTCTGAAAATGGTTTATTGGCCTTTGGTCCCCCCCCTGCGGAAGAAGACCGTGACCCTGAGTTAATTAACGCGGGTAAAGAGTTTGTAACCCTGCTAGAAGGCGGAGCTTTCTTCCATCATGGTGATTCATTTGCCATGATGCGTGGTGGTCATTTAGACATCGCAGTCTTGGGTGCTTTCCAAGTCGCTGAAAATGGTGATCTTGCAAACTGGCATACCGGTGCACCTGATGCCATCCCTGCTGTGGGTGGTGCAATGGACTTAGCCGTGGGTGCGAAGAAAGTCTTCATCACCACCGATCATGTCACTAAAAAAGGCGAACCTAAAATCGTTGCTGAGCTGACTTATCCTGCGACAGGTTTGAAATGTGTGGACCGCATTTATACGGACCTTTGTGTGATTGATGTGACGGCAGATGGCATGAAAGTCATTGAGAAAGTTGAAGGCTTATCTTTTGAAGAGCTTCAATCGATGACGGGTGCCAAACTTATTGATGCAACACTATAAATAAAGAGGAAGTCCCCCTTTATAAAGGGGGATTTAGGGGGATTCTTAGGAATAAATCATATTTTTTTAAATCCCTCCCAACCCCCCTTTAAAAAAGGGAGAGGCTTGCTAACAAGGATTTAATAAATGAAAAACGCATACATCATTGATGCCATCCGTACGCCTTTTGGTCGTTATGCCGGTGGTTTAGCTCCTGTCCGTGCGGATGACTTAGGTGCAGTGCCATTAAAAGCGTTAATGGAACGTAACCCTTCTGTGGATTGGAATGTCGTCGATGACGTTTTATTTGGCTGTGCCAACCAAGCCGGTGAAGATAACCGTAACGTCGGTCGTATGTCGGCGCTTTTAGCAGGTATTCCATATACAGTACCTGCAACCACAGTCAACCGTTTATGTGGTTCATCACTCGATACCGTAGCAATGGCCGCGCGTGCCATTAAAGCAGGCGAAGCTGACGTGATTGTGGCAGGTGGTGTTGAATCTATGTCACGTGCCCCATTTGTGATGGGTAAATCTGAGAGTGCATTTGGTCGTAGTCAAAAGATTGAAGACACCACCATGGGCTGGCGTTTTATCAACCCGAAGCTTAAAGAAATGTATGGTGTTGAAACCATGCCGCAAACGGCCGAAAACGTGGCTGAACAGTTCAACATTAGCCGCGCTGATCAAGACCAATTTGCTTTAACCAGCCAACAACGTACGGCTGCAGCGCAAGCACGTGGTTTCTTTGATCAAGAAATCGTGCCTGTGACTATTCTACAGCGTAAAGGTGATGCGGTTGTGGTGGCAAAAGATGAACATCCTCGTGCATCAACCACTTTAGAAGCGTTAACTAAGTTAAAACCTGTTGTAAAAGCAGACGGTACAGTAACCGCAGGTAATGCATCAGGCATTAACGATGGTGCTGCTGCAATTTTGATTGCGTCTGATGCAGCTGTTGAAAAATATGGTTTAAAACCTCGTGCCAAAGTAATTGGTGCAACCACTGTTGGGGTTGAACCTCGCATTATGGGCTTTGGTCCTGCACCTGCGATTAAAAAACTGTTAGCACAAACAGGTTTAACACTAGAGCAAATGGATGTGATTGAGCTGAACGAAGCGTTTGCAGCACAAGCATTGGCATGTACACGTGACCTAGGTTTAGCCGACGATGATGCGCGTGTAAACCCAAATGGTGGTGCAATTGCACTAGGTCATCCATTGGGTGCATCAGGTGCGCGTTTGGTGACGACTGCTCTCAACCAACTAGAGGCAACTGGTGGCAAATATGCATTGTGCTCTATGTGTATCGGTGTGGGTCAAGGCATCGCTTTAATTATTGAAAAAGTTTAACAGCAATTTTTGGACATACGCTTTATGGTGAAAAACATGATGAAGCGTAATAGGGATAAGTTATGAGTCAGTTATATGCAAGTTTGTTTTATCAGAATGATGTAAATATCATATTTAGTGATGAAGCACTCGTAAAATATATGTTGCGTGCAGAGGTTGCACTGGCTCAAGCTCAAGCTGAAGTTGGTGTTATTCCCTTTATTGCTGCTGAAACGATTCAACGTGTTGCAGAACAAGAAATTCATTCCATTATTAATTTTGATCATTTGGCACAGTCCAGTGGACTCGCTGGCAATATTGCAATTCCATTCGTAAAGCAATTCACTGCTGCTGTAAAAAAAATCAATGAAGATGCTTCCCGTTATGTGCATTGGGGTGCGACCAGCCAAGATATCATTGATACGGCCTTTATGCTGCAAGCTCAAGATGCGTTACAGCTGATCGAAAAGCAACTTATTCAAGCTATTCAGGCAACTAAAAAACTGACGATTCAATACCGTGATCAGGTGATGATTGGACGTACATGGTTGCAACAAGGTTTACCACTTACCTTTGGACATAAAACAGCACGGTGGCTCTCTAGTTTAGATCGAGATTTAAAGCGTGTTCAGCAGTTACAGCAACATGTCTTAACAGCGCAGTTAGGTGGTGCGGTAGGTACTTTAGCTTCATTAACTGAATACGGTTCGGCTGTAGTGAGTACTTACGCACAAAAACTTGGTTTAAATACACCCGTATGTACATGGCATGGGGAACGAGATCGTGTAGCCGACATTGCACATGTACTTGCAACGATTACAGGAAACTTGGGCAAGATGGCCCGTGACTGGTCACTCATGATGCAAACAGAAATTGCAGAAGTGTTTGAACCGAGTGGTACTGGGCGTGGAGGGTCATCGACGATGCCTCATAAGCGTAATCCTGTTGCAGCCGCTTCAATTCTAGCCGCTGCAAATCGCGTCCCTGCATTAATGTCAAGTATCTACCAAAGCTTAGTACAAGAACATGAAAGAAGTTTAGGTGCATGGCATGCTGAATGGCTAGCGTTACCAGAGTTATTTCAACTGACGGCGGGTAGTTTAAGTAGAGCAATCGATGTATTTACGGGATTAGAAGTAGATCCTGAAAATATGTTAAGAAATTTAGAGTGCACGCAAGGATTAATCATGGCTGAAGCACTGATGATGTCACTCGCACCTCAGATGGGGCGATTAAATGCACATCATCTTGTGGAAGATGCTTGTAAGCAAGCCGTTGCCGAACAACGACATTTACTCGATGTTGTACAAAATAATCCAGAAATATTAGCTATTTTTGATCTAGATCAACTCCGTCAGATTTTTAATCCGCAACATTATCTAGGAAATACTCAAGCACAAATAGATGCGGTACTAGAGAGCGTTCAAGGAAGTACACCATAATGACATTAATCAATAATCGTAATGGTCAGCAGCTTGCGGTCTATCGTTTTGGTGACCATACAAAACCAAGCATCATTTTTTCAAACTCACTGGGTACTGATCATGGCATGTGGCAGGCCCAAATTGATTATTTTTCCAAAGATTATGATGTGATTTGCTACGACACACGTGGTCATGGAAGAAGTACTGTCATTGAAAATACCACAATCATTGATTTAGCCAATGATGTCCTTGATGTACTCAATCATTTCTCTATAGAAAAAGCACATTTTTGTGGTATCTCCATGGGGGGGGTTACTGGCATTCAATTAGGCATAATTGCACCAGAGCGTTTTAACTCTATTACGATTGCAAATTCGGCAGCAAAAATTGGAAATACCGAGGCATGGTTGAGTCGTGCAGATACGGTTGAACAAAATGGTTTGGCTGATATCGTCAGTACTACACATACGCGTTGGTTTAGTGAACAATTTGATTATTTACACGATGTGACAGCTCAAAAAACCATTCAGAGTTTGTCTGTCACTCAGCCTAAAGGCTATGCAGCCTCTTGTCGTGCTTTAGCTCAGACGGATTTACGCAATCAACTTGGAAAAATTATTGTGCCTTGTTTGGCATTATGTGGCGGCTTAGATCCTGTGACCACAGTGAATGATGGTGAGTTTTTAAAACAACATATACCTGACTGTCAACTTGCAGTCATAGATGCATCGCATTTATCCAATATTGAGCGACCAGTTGAATTTAACCAAACATTGCTTGCTTTTATTCAGTCTTAAGCACATCTGAACATCAAATAATTTCAATTTTAAAGAGGAACAACCTCATGAATGATGAAGAACGTTATAAGCAGGGGCTAGAAGTCCGTACTGAAGTCTTGGGTGAAGCCCATGTCGGGCGTTCACTTGAAAATTTAAATGAATTTAATGCTGATTTTCAAAACTTTATTAGTCGTTTTGCATGGGGTGAGGTTTGGTCACGACCAGGACTGCCAAGACACACACGTAGTTTGGTGACGATTGGAATCTTACTTGCATTGGGGCGTGAAGCAGAACTTAGAATGCATATTCGTGCTTGTTTCAACAATGGCGTTACAAAAGATGATCTTAAAGAATTATTTTTGCATGCGTCTTTATATGCAGGACTTCCTGCAGCCAATGCTGCAATGCATATGGCAGAAGAAGTATTTGCAGAGTTAGGCATTTCGCCTGAGAAAATTAAATAAACGGACGATATTTTAAATTGAATAAGGAGAGATTCATGTCTCAAATTCTGATGGGTGCTTATGCACAGCGAAATACAGATGATCATCCGCCAGCATATGCGCCGGGATATAAAACCAGTGTATTACGTTCCCCGAAAAATGCACTGATTTCGATTGCGCAAACATTAACCGAGGTTACTGCACCTCACTTTAGCGCAGATTTATTGGGTCCTAAAGACAATGATTTAATTTTAAATTATGCAAAAGATGGTTTACCTGTTGGTGAACGCGTCATTATTCATGGTTATTTACGTGATCAATTTGGTCGTCCTGTTAAAAATGCTCTGATTGAAGTATGGCAAGCGAATGCCTCAGGACGTTATCGCCATCCAAATGATCAGTATGTGGGAGCTATGGACCCTAACTTTGGTGGTTGCGGTCGAATGCTCACAGATGAAAATGGATTCTTCATTTTTAGAACGATAAAACCAGGACCTTATCCGTGGCGTAACCGTATCAATGAGTGGCGTCCAGCACATATCCATTTTTCTGTGATGGCAGATGGCTGGGCACAGCGTTTGATTTCCCAGTTTTATTTTGAAGGCGATACATTAATTGATAGCTGTCCAATTTTAAAAACTGTTCCTTCAGAACAACAGCGAAGAGCTTTAATTGCGCTCGAAGACAAGAGCAACTTTATTGAAGCAGATAGTCGTTGCTATCGTTTTGACATTACTTTACGTGGTCGTCGTGCGACATATTTTGAAAATGATTTGACTTGATAGGGAGCATCAGGATGAATGGCTGGAAATTTGAAGAATTACACGAAACACCATCTCAAACAGGTGGTCCATATGTCCATATTGGATTAATGCCTAATCAAGCTGGTATAGAAGTATTTGAGCATAGCTTTAATAATCAAATGGTGAAAGATGGCACTCAAGGTGAACGTATTCGCCTCGAAGGGCAAGTTTTTGACGGACTGGGTTTACCACTTCGCGATGTACTCGTAGAAATTTGGCAAGCTGATGCTAATGGTGTTTATCCAAGTCAGCAGGATACGCAAGGGAAGCAGCCAGATCCAAACTTTTTAGGTTGGGGTAGAGCGGGTGCGGATTTTGACACTGGTTTTTGGAGCTTCGATACGATCAAACCAGGTGCTGTTCCTGGACGTAAGGGTTCACAGCAAGCACCACATATCGCGCTGGTTATTTTTGCGCGTGGTATCAATTTAGGTTTACATACTCGAGTTTACTTTGAGGACGAAGCTGAAGCGAATGCGAAAGACCCAATTTTGAATGGTATTGAGTGGGCGCCACGTCGTCAAACACTCATTGCTAAGCGTGAAGAGCGTGATGGTCAGATCGTTTATCGTTTCGATATTCGTATTCAAGGTGAAAATGAAACGGTATTCTTTGATATTTAAACTTTGAACAAGAAATTAAAAAGGTCAGTGATTTCACTGACCTTTTGTTGTTTCTATCGTAAGCATCCGCTGAACGCCATCGCCAAGTTTTAACGGGGTTCAGGTTTCCAGCGGTAAGGTAGTAATTCTTCTATTTGGGGCACTTTATGTGTTGGCAACCTTTTCAGCACATCACTTAAATAGGCATACGGATCCAAGCCATTCAGCTTTGCTGACTGGATTAAAGTCATGATATTGGCAGCTCGTTGACCACTGCGCAGCGAACCTGCAAATAGCCAATTCTTACGCCCCAAGGCCCAGGGACGCATTTGGTTCTCTATCCCTTGCGCAGCAATGCTGCTCATATCTATGGGTAGATTGCCATCATCCAGATAGCGGCTTAAAGCAGTCCAACGTTTTAGGCTGTAATTGATCGCCCGGGCGGTTGGAGAACTCGATGGCACCGTCAGCTGATGTTGGTTGAGCCATTCATATAGTTGTTGCATGACCGGTTGACTATGCTGTTGTCGGTATTCGCAGCGGTCTTCCGCTGTACCATCGGTCTTTTTTCTTAATTCTGCTTCTATCGCATATAATTTCTGAATCAGCACTAATGCCTGTTCAGCGACCTGACTTTTCTTGGTCACATGTAGTTCATGGAATTTACGACGTGCATGTGCCATGCAGCCCACCTCAATGACCTGACCTGATCTAAAGCGTGCTTTATAACCACTGTAATCATCACAGACCAAATGACCCTGCCAGCCTTTCAGGAAGTCTTCAGCATGCTGGCCAGAACGGCTATCTTGAAAGTCATAGATCACTGCCTGAACTGGATTGTACTGTGTGCTGGCATAGGCCCAGACATAACCTTTTTTGGGCTTTTTCTCATTTTCACCCATCTGCATGACCGTCACCGGTGTTTCATCTGCATGGATCACCCGCTGTTGCAGTACCACCTGTTTTAAGGCATTGGCCAGAGGTTCCAGTTCCACACCGCAGCGACCAATCCAGTCAGATAAAGTGGATCTGGACAGATCAATGCCAGCCCGCTGATAGATCAGGCGCTGACGGTACAGCGGCAAATGATCGGCATACTTTGACACCAGCACATGGCTGAGCAATTCAGGTGAAGCAATCCTTTATCAATCACATAGGCTGGCATCGCTTGCTGAGTCAGAGTGTCACACTGATCACAGACCCATTTGCCACGCACATGCTGTTCCTTGTAGAACTGTGCCGGTCTGAAATGCAGTTTTTCACTGATATCTTCGCCGATACGACGTAACTGGCAGCCACAACTGCATTGGGTTGATGCAGGTTCATGCTCAATACGGATGGTGTGTAGATGATCTGGCAGCAGTCGACGTTTAGGTTTGTTGACTGTGGCTTTCTGTGTCGCTGCATCAGTTTTATCTGCATTCAGCCGTTCCAGTTCCAGATCAACGGCTGCGATATCCTCTTCGACTGCTTCGTCCCATAGATGGATTTGTTTTGCGGTGAGATGTTCGTTTTTACTGCCGAATTTATGCTTTTTAAACAGCGCCAGTTCATGCTCGTATTTTTGATTGAGAATAGAAAGATGCTGAACTTTGGCATCCAATTGCTGGTTTGATTTTTCTAATTCTTGATTTGATTGAGCCAAAGGCTTTCATAATCTGCGCCATGGCCGTATCCATACCCGCACGCATGTCCATCGGCTGGGTAGACAACCAGATCTCATCAATACGAATCATTGAGTCAAACCCTGGATCAGCAACAGTAATTCAGTTACTGACTCCACCGGCCAGTCGATCTCGATCATCTGATCCCTTGCGGAACTTGGTGCCTCATGTAATGGAATCCTGATATGAGCGACAGCTTTCTTCTCTGGCACAGGTGGTAGAGGTGCTTCTTGTTTGACTGGAGTCGGGTGAAGAATGACCGGAAGAAAGTCAGTCTGTGGAATGGATGGGGTTTTTAATGCAGGGGGCATTGATCTGGACTGACGAATCCATTTATGTAGCAGATTGGCATTGATCTGATGTTGCATTGCGACCTTAGCCACTGATGTATCTGGCTGCTGGCATTGCTGAATAAGTTGATGTTTAAATTCAGCTGTGAAGGTTCGACGGGGCTTTTTTAGCGTTGGTGCAGTGTCTATAACTGTCTTTAAATCCATAAATAGGTGTCCACTTAAATTTAAGTGGACACTATGCACTGATTTGAACACCACCAATACCAACACCAGTGAAAAATCTGCACAGAACCAATTGCTTAAAATCGGTTGAAAATGCAGATGCAAACATGCTCAAGCCACAGATTAATAGACAAAGGTTAATTAAATTACGTCTGCCGATTTTATCTGCGAGAGGTGCAAGTAAAAATGAACAGACGGTCATACCAATTAAACCAGCACTAATTAAAGTTCCTATATTAGTACCAGTTAATGAAAACTCATTGGCAACTGAACTTGCCAAATAAGCCATTATCATGAAATCGAATCCATCGATAATGTATAAAATAAAACAGAAAAAAACGACGAATTTTTGATATGAACTTATTTTGTCATTATCGACACAATCCTTTAATTTTAAGATATCCATTCTTTTTTTAATCCTTATAGAACCATAAATGCAGCACTGGTTTTTGCCACTAACTTTCCATGCTGCCAAGCTTCACTCTCAATGCTTAAAATTTTACGTCCTTCTTTAATGAACCACGCTTTTGCCAATACTTCACCAACTTCACATGGTCTGAAGAAATCAATTGTTAAATTAATTGTGGCAGCTGGTTTTTCTGTTTGATTTAAGGCAGCTAAAATCCCCATTGCATCATCAAGCATGGCACAGATCATGCCTCCTTCAACACTTCCCCTAGGATTAGTAAAACTTTCAAGAGCAGTATATTGAACTGAAATTTCTCGCTTTTCCTTGTTCCACTGAAGTTGATGACCACCCAATAAATGATGAATAGGGGGTAAATTAGATAAAACTTGTTCGTCCATTGAAAAGTACTCCTTTTAATATTTATTTCACTGCAAATGCATCATAGATCACGGCTTTACCGAGACGCATTGCGCTTCCAACTGCAATTGTCTGATTTAACCATGCATATTTTTCTGAGCTAGTTTCAAACTGCATGGTTAATTTGAAGTAATACTGAGTGGGATTAACATCTTCGCCACGACTTAATTGTTCTAGTACTTGTGGTGAAGCATGGCGATAACCTTTAGTTTGTAAATAAATCAGAGCACCATCATCAGTTTCTAATAAATAGCGCGTATCTATATATGCCAAACCTTTGCTATCGACCTTTTGCCAATCTGCACCATTGTTAAGAATACGCCCCTTCAAACTTGGTCCAGAAAAAGTTCCTCCAGTGATTGGGATTATGCGTCTTTGCCCTAAATCTGAAGTTTTACCTAATTCCCAAACTGGGGCTGTGAGTTCAACATTGAATGTCGCAAGGGGTTCAAGTTTTATGGGTTGTGGTGAATATTGGGTATTTGCCAAACTTAATGCACTGGTGGTATAGACCAATAAGCCGATTAAATATTTCATACTTATTATCCTTAGAGAGGGTAGGGTTCCTCAGTAAAGAACCCTTTTGTTATTATTTAAATTTCCACGTGTAATCAATATTGATACGAGTTTCATTGGCTGGCTTAATATTGGCGGTAATTGGCATATCATTATCGTAGATCGCGTAACGCGCGCGTAAACCTAAATTTTTTAGTGGACCATTTTGAACTGTGTAAGCTAGATCAAAATCCAATTCATCTTCTGAAAAATCTGTACCACCCAACTGTGGTGCGTAAATATTGCTACCATGGGTATAGCGGGTCATAAAACGAAGACCTGGAATATAGTCTTTAAAATCGTATTCATAACGCAGGCTATAAACACGCTCTTTCGCATTCAAAAACTCACCAGTCCAAGTATCAATTGCTAGTCCAGTTTCTCCTCCAGTTAAGTACGGAAAAGCAGTACCTCCAAAGTGGTGAAATGTAGAAAAGATAAACTTATGGTTTTGGTGTTGAAGTTCTGAATGGCTATGAAGTAAATTATTATCGACTAAACCCGCTTTAGCAGTCCCATCTTCATCGCTGATGTAGTAACGCAACTGCGTTGTAAAAGTGGATTGATTTGAGATTGGATATTTATAGGTTATGCCTAACAACGATTGGTGATATAAGTCGTTAACATCCATATGAAATGCAGTCAAACGTAATGGATTATTAGTCAAGTCATAATGTCCACCTAAGTAATACAAATAATCTGTTTCTTCAGAAATATAACGACCATTTACTCCAGAGATTTTTATAGCTTCATAATTTGTAGAATCACGTTGATTGACTTCATCAATATAGGATGCTTGGAGATCCAGACCTTGAATATCTTTAGATTGAACTGCAACACCTCGATACGTTTGAGGTAAAAGCCGTGCTGGAGAGCCGACTAAAACAGGAGTCATGGGTTGAAGAGTCCCTATACGTACCTCGGTTTCAGAAACTTTAGCTTTTAAAGTGACTCCAACTTCACCATATTGATCTGCAGGCTCGTTGGTTTCCAAGGAACGAATTAAGTTTCCTGTACCTCCATATTTAGCATCAGCATCCAGTTTAAAACCTGCAGTCGCTAATAGATCTAAACCAAAACCAATCGTTCCATCGGTGAATCCAGATTGTGCTTTAAAGATAAATCCTTGTGTCCAGTCTCTTAATGCGGGGTATCTATTTTCAACTTTAAAGTCACGGTCAAAGTAGAAGTTACGTGCAGTTAATTCGACTTTACTTTGGTCGACAAAATTATTTGCAAATGCTGGAGCGGTACATAATAGAAGTGGTGTGATCCATAATTTTTTCATCTTTATTTCATCCTGAAATAGTATTAATACATAGAGGTAATCTTTGTGTTATTTTCCTAAAAGTTCTCTTGCAACGATTTCCTTCATAATTTCATTGGTTCCCCCATAAATTTTTTGAACACGTGCATCGACATAAAATCGAGATATTGGATATTCCCGCATGTATCCATATCCCCCGAACAATTGCAGAAGTTGATCAATGACTTCACATTGGGTATCAGTGATGAAGCATTTCAATGCCGCAACTTCGCTTACATCCAATACTCCCTGTTGATAAAGCGACTTACATTTTTCGACAAAGGCTTCTGCTGCTAGAGTTTTAATTTTGGCTTGAGCGATTACAAAACGAGTATTTTGAAATTGTGCAATTGATTGTCCAAAAGCTTTACGTTCGAGGACATATTCTTGAGTAATTTCTAAAGCACCTTGCAAAGCGCCTAATGCCATGAGAGAAATACTCAAACGCTCACGTGGAAGTTCTTGCATGAGATAGCTAAAGCCTTGACCTTCCTGACCTAATAATTGGTCTTTAGGAACTCTGACTTGGTCAAAAAATAATTCGGCAGTGTCTTGAGATTGAAGTCCAATTTTTTTTAGACCACGACCTTTTTTTACTCCATCTAAATGAGCATCCACCAATAAAATCGAAATACCTTTAGCTCTTGCTTGAGGATCAGTTTTAGCAACTAAAACTATGAGATCTGCATGTTGACCATTCGATATAAACGTTTTTGAGCCATTCACCACATAATGATCGCCATCTAATAAGGCTTGAGTGCGGATGGCTTGTAGGTCCGAACCTGCATTGGCTTCAGTCATTGCAATAGCTGTAACAACTTCACCGGATACCATTTTAGGTAACCAATATTGTTTTTGATCTTCACTTCCAATATTCTGGATATAGGGTGAAACAAGTTCACTCTGACCACCGATTGCAACGGCTAACGCAGAGAAGCCCGCTCGAGCAGTTTCTTGAACGATCATTTGTGAATAATATATCGGTGCGCCGTAACCTCCATATTGTTCAGGCACATCGACGCATAAAAATCCATTTTGTCCAAGTTGATCCCAAACTTGTCGAGGCATGAGTCCTTGCTCTTCCCATGACTCATAATATGGGGCGACAAACTCTGCTAGGAAGCGTCGATAATTGTCCCGAAACAGCTCAAAATCACTATCTTTCTGCATAGCGTTATCCTAATTTTGAATGCAACTGTCTAAGCAGCGTTTGACTAAACGCTGCTGAATAAAAAAGTTGAGTTAATTTCTAAGGGTTGGAATGCGAATAATGAGTGGATTATTGATGTTTTTTTCGTATAACTCTTCCACCATTGCTATGCGACGTTTCAAAATACCACTTTGATTGAGATTGCCTTTATCAGTGGTTTCTCCTGCATCAAGAAGTGGAGGTTCAATCATGAGGTAAAGCATCGAAACAGTGTTTGAACTACCTGTCGCATCTTTATTGAAATCAATTAAAAACTGCTTAAACCACTGTTGAACTTTAGGGTGTAGAAGCACCTCTTTAGCACCAACTAGACTTAAATCTAATCCTGCATACTCAGCGCAATCTGCAATTTTGGGAAATATTAAAAATCCAATCGCACTTAAATTAGAACCAGTAATACAAACATCTTGAATAAATCGATTACCTGTAATGAGAACTTTATTGCGTAAAGTTCCAACATTGACAAAGGTACCTGTATTTAACTTAAAATCTTCAGCTATACGGCCATCATACATGAGTCCCTGACTCGGGTCGGATGGATCCACTAATTTCACTGCATCCCCGGTGCGATAAAAGCCTTCATCATCAAAGATATTAGCTTGTTGTTCCATAGGTAGATGCCAGTAATGTTTCATGACATTTTTACCACGAACACAAAACTCAAGTTTGTCACCATAGGGAACTAATTTCACTTCACAACCTGGAGCTGGATATCCAATGAACCCAGCCATTACTTTGGGACCAGTTGTAAACACACATGATGGTGCAGTCTCAGTCATCCCCAAACCGCTCATGATACGAATACGTTCTCCACAGTGTGACTGCGCGATTTGGTCAAGTCTGTTCCAACCAGCTTCTGATAGTGCAGCACCAGCAAAAAACAAAATTTTAACTCGACTAAAAAAATTTTCACGTAACTCAGCATCTTGTTCAAGAGCTACGGTTATTTCTTCCCATCCTTTAGGAACGTTTAAATACACAGTAGGTGCAATTTCCTTAAGATTTCTGATGGTTTCTTCCATCTTTCCTGGAACTGGCTTGCCGTCATCAATATAAATTGTGCCGCCGTTATATAATGCGATTCCTACATTATGACTGCCACCAAAAGTATGGTGCCATGCTAACCAATCAACTAATACTGGGGGGGTCTCTTCAAACTCAGGGAAGGTCTGAAGCAGCATCTGCTGATTGGTACATAGCATTAGATGCGTTGTAGGTACCGCTTTCGGCATTTTAGTTGAGCCAGATGTAAATAGAAATTTCGCTATTTGATGTTCATCAATGGTCTCATAATGATCTTTAATATCACTAATTTCAGAGGAGAGGAGTGAAGAGAAAGCAAGGCAATTTTTCTCACCAAGTTTTCCAGAATTCGTAACTATCACAATATCATCTGTATCACAGCAATGTTCAATCGCTTTAGCAAAAGCTTGACCATCATTAGCAAAAACCAAACCTGGTGTTAGAACATCAAACACATGTTTGAGCTTGCCAAAATCCTTAGAAATAAGTGAATAGGCAGGAGAAATTGCGGAGAATGGAATCCCTGCAAGCATTGCTCCCATTGACAAAGTAAGATGCTCTAGATCATTCCCAGATAGAATAACAATAGGACGTTCAGTTGAAAGATGTGAATACTGTTTCAAACTTTGTGCAATACGCCATGCTCGATCTAATGTTTCTGCGTATGTAAGCTTAATCCATTCATCATCATGACCACGTTTTGCTGCGAATACACGATCGGGATATGTTTGAGCATATTGAATTAAACGGTCAGTAATTTTTTGTGGGTATGGTTTAAGTTGTTCTTTTGGGGAAATATACAAAGTGCCATTTTTAGATTGAAACTCAATCTCGTGACTGCCTAATTTAACAAATCGCTCAGGATATTTATGCGTATGAACCATCATATTCGACATTATTTTCACTCCATGTATTTTTAGCTATTCTTTTCCAACGA
This sequence comes from Acinetobacter sp. ANC_7682, assembly GCF_056779795.1. Classification (NCBI taxonomy): domain Bacteria; kingdom Pseudomonadati; phylum Pseudomonadota; class Gammaproteobacteria; order Moraxellales; family Moraxellaceae; genus Acinetobacter; species Acinetobacter sp. ANC_7682. Next base: position 14,031 of record NZ_JBWYIQ010000011.1, read on the forward strand.
AAAGAGCTGACTTCATGTCAACTCTTTGAAATGTTCGTTAAATAGGGTAGTGACGAGTTTTGGTTTGCATGGTGATCCAACGCAGCTCAGTGAACTCTGCAACTGAGACTTTACTCCCAAATCGTCCATAACCACTTTGTTTCACGCCACCAAAAGGCATTTGCGCTTCATCATGAACGGTTGCACCATTAATATGACAAATACCTGATTCGATACGTTTAGCTACATCTAGAGCTAGAGATAAATCTTGACTAAAAACTGCTGCAGATAATCCAAATTCTGAGTCATTTGCTAATTCGATTGCTTCATCAACAGTTTTAAAACGTTGAACGGTGCACACAGGACCAAAAGATTCTTCGGCATAAATCTGCATATCTTTAGTGACGTCAACTACGATAGTAGGTTGCATCATAGCACCATCAATGCTTAAACCCAGTGGTAAATATGCACCTTTTTCACGTGCATCTTCAATTAAATTTTTGATTCTTGTTGCAGCTTTTAAACTTTCTAGAACGCCCAGGGGTTCTTGACTCTCAAGTGGATTTCCTGCTCTGATATTCTGAACTTTATTGATCAATTTTTCGATGAATTGGTCTGCAATTTTTTCATCCACAAGAACACGCTCTGTCGACATACAGATCTGTCCCTGGTTGAAAAAAGCGCCGAAACTGATGGCATTAACGGCTTCGTCCAGGTCCGCTTGCTCCAATACAATGACCGGTGCTTTGCCACCAAGTTCCAGCAACAATGGTTTGAGGTATTTCGCTGCAGTTTGTGCAATTATTCGTCCTACATGCGTTGAACCTGTAAAATTAATTCTTTTAGTCAATGGATGACTGATTAAACGCTCTACAATCTGTGGAGCATCTTGCGGGGCATGAGTAATGACATTGACAACACCATCGCCAATACCTGCTTCATGAAGTACTTCCCCAATTAATCGATGTGTTGCAGGGCAAGCTTCAGATGCTTTAAGTACGACTGTATTCCCACAAGCCAGAGGCATCGCTAAGGCACGAGTGGCTAAGATAACAGGAGCATTCCACGGCGCCATACCAACGATGACACCACATGGAACGCGAATACCCATAGCGATATTGCCAGGAACATCTGATGGAATAATATTTCCATCAATTTGTGTAGTCATGGCTGCTGCTTCTCTCAGCATATTGGCAGCAAGATGGACATTAAAGCCATACCACGTCGCAGTTGAACCTATTTCATGTATTGCAGTTTGAATAAACTGTTCAGTTTTTTGATCCATCAAATCTGCAGCTTTAAGCAATTTTAAACGTCGGTCTGTTGGTGATAGAACAGACCAAGTTTTGAATGCTTCATGCGCTGACTCAATTGCACGATCAACATCGCTTAAAGTCGCTGCTGCACTCGTTGATGCGATTGAGCCATTAATTGGACTGATTCTTTCAAAAGTTTGTCCTGAACTTGCTGCAACAGATTGGCCGTGAATAAGTAACTGTACGTTTTGCATGGTGAATGTTTCCTTACATGTCCATCATGACGAAAAAAGTAGATTCTGCTTAAGCAGGACGTTTATAAGTTTGAAGACCTGGTTTGATTGTTTTGTCATCCAAGAATTGCTTCATACCTTGTGCACGACCACCTTCATCATCACGGTAGTTGCATTGATCCAGTTTGGCGTATAAGTAATCTTCGTTTTGCTCCCAAGTCAGCTCACGACAGCGTTTAAAACCATTCTTCGCAGTACGCAGTACAACTGGATTCTTTTCAAGCAAATTATTTGCCAATTCAGTTACTTCTGCACGTAATTGTGCAAGTGGAACACTCTTGTTCACTAAGCCCATATTTGCAGCTTCAACACCAGAGAAGGTTTTGCCTGTCATGATGTAGTACATAGAAGCACGATGACCAACTGTATCAGCCATAGCTTTGCTCACTAAGTTACCTGGAGGAATTCCCCAATTCACTTCAGACAAGCCAAATGTAGCTTCATCTGCTGCAATGGCTAGATCACATGCGACTAGTGGTGAGAATCCACCACCGAAGCACCAGCCGTTTACCATTGCAATCGTTGGTTTTGAATAAAAACGAAGTAAATGCCATTGCCAACGTGATGCATCACGACGAATTCGTTCTTGGAAAATTTCTGGCTGGCTGTCAACCTCACGGAAGTACTCTTTCAAGTCCATACCTGCTGTCCAAGAATCCCCAGCACCAGTGAGTACCAAAACACCTGCTTCCGGATCGAGTTCAAGCGTTTCAAGTACATCAATCATTTCTTTATTTAAGGTTGGACTCATCGCATTTTTCTTTTCTGGGCGATTTAAAGTGACCCAAGCAATGCCAGCTTCAACTTTTACATCTACAGTGGACCAGCGATTTTGATAAGACATGATAAGCTCCTTAGTGTTTGTTTTATGTCCTGTTGGAATTAATATAATATCAGTTAAACTTACATACAAGTGTTTTTTGAATTTTTTATAGAATTTTTATAATATATTGATAATTAATAGAATAATATTTTAAATTAATTTTATTTAAAAAAAATATTGATTATTTTATAAGTTTAGGTGATATTTTTTGAGTTGCCTGGACGGAGGCAATACATAGGATGTGTATTTTTTTAAAAGTATTTTAAAAGCTCTAAAAGGGACAATAAAAAATGGAACAAAGTGTAAGTAGTAAGACTAAAGCTACGCTTACACTCGTACTGTGTTTCGCTATCGCTGTATTTGAAGGTTTCGATCTTCAATCAATGGGCGTAGCAGCACCACGGATGCGAGCAGAGTTTGGCTTAGATAATACTCAAATGGCATGGGCATTTAGCGCGGCAATCTTGGGTACTTTACCTGGTGCATTATTAGGAGGTCGTTACGCTGATAAAATTGGGCGTAAGGCAGTTCTATTGACCAGTATTTTAATTTTTGGAGTGATGTCAGTTCTAACGGCATATGCTTCTGATTATACACTGCTTTTAATCATTCGTTTCTTAACTGGGTTAGGGATGGGTGGCGCTTTACCAATGATGATCACCATGGCATCTGAGGCAGTGTCAGAGAAACATAAAGGCATTGCAGTCAGTATTATGTATAGCGGTATTCCATTTGGTGGAATGTTGACATCATTCGTGGCAATGGGTTTAGCTGGTGATGCGCAATGGAGACATATCTTCTACATTGGTGGCTTCGCTCCAATTCTTTTAATCCCTTTGCTAATGAAGTATTTGCCGGAGTCTAAAGACTATTTAACAGCGACGAAGAATAAAACTTCTACCCCATTCTTTGAAGTGTTGTTTGCAAAAGAACGGCGTTTTTCCACGATTCAAATTTGGATCAGTTTTTTCTTTACGTTAGTTGTTTTATATTTTTTACTCAACTGGTTGCCACTATTGATGGGTGCACAAGGTTTAGGAAAAACAGAAGCGAACTATGTTCAAATTGGTTACAACATCGGTGGTATCTTCGGGTCGATTCTCATGGGAACTTTACTTGATAAGATTCGCATGAGTACTGTAATTAAATTTATATATATTGGCATCTTGTTATCACTGTGCTGTCTTGCAATCTCTCCAACTGTTGCTTTACTTGTATTGTCTGCTGTGGGTTGTGGTCTATTTATTGTAGGTGGCCAATCAGCGCTCTATGGATTGGCAGCGATGTTCTATCCAACAGAAATGCGTGGCACGGGTGTAGGTGCTGCAGTCGCAGTAGGGCGTATAGGATCTTTTGCAGGACCACTATTTGCTGGAATGCTACTGTCGTTAGGTTCTAGTTCAGCAATGGTCATTGGTGCAAGTATTCCACTGATTTTATTTGCAGCTATTGCGGCATTAATGCTTGTACGTAAGCCACGTCCAGAGCAGTCTGATGCTGTTCTAAATATAACTACACGTTAAACATATGTTAAAAGTATGATTACGACAGTAGTCATACTTTTGTTCATCTATTAAGGAATATAAAATGTCAGAAGTTAATCATTCGATTCCGACACTGAGCTATATAATTGCAAGGGTTGATCGTATTGTGAGTAAACTTTTAACTGAACGTTTAAAAGACTTAGATATCACCTTATCTCAGTTTACAGCATTGTCAGTTATCGCTGCGAAAGGCAATCTATCTAATGCAAAACTTGCAGAACGTTCATTTATTAAACCGCAATCTACCAATAAAATTCTACAAGATTTACAAAACCACGATTGGATCAGTAGAGCTTCAGATCCCTCACATGGACGAAGAATTTTAATTAATGTAACGCCTAAAGGATTTGAAAAACTCGAACAATGTCGAAACATTGTTAATGAGATAGAACAAAAAATGTTAGATGGGGTAGATATCCATTTAGCTTATTTAATTCGAAACAATTTAGAATTAATGGCAACCAATCTTCAAAAAATAAATATTGATGATACGAACTCATAATCACCTCAGTTATCAAAAATAGAATAGTGAATTTCCGGCCTAAAAGAGTCCTTTAAGTCAACAGAGATTGATATTCCAAATCTGACTCGTTAGGATCAATCATGATCAAAACAATTGAGTAGGTATATGTCTTCAGGGCAGCAAGTGTTAATTGAACTTCGAAAAATGATTATTTCTGGGGAGATTGCAGGAGGTTCTCGTTTGGCTGAAATTCCGACTGCTGAAATGCTAGGTGTATCGCGTCAACCTATTCGAATGGCTTTTCGGCTTTTAGAGCAAGAAGGCTTACTCGTTAAAAATCCAACTCGAGGCTATACTGTTCGAGAAATTTCATCTAAATTAGTTCATGATGCTTTGCATGTACGTGGAGTTTTAGAAGGTCTTGCTGCAAAAACGCTTGCTGAAAAAGGCATGACGATAGATCAACATCAAACACTTTTGAATTGTATTACGCAAATTGATTCCATATTCAATAAACCAGAATTAACAAGCGATGATTTAGAAACCTACCATCATTACAACACTATTTTTCACAATACTATTATTCAAGGCTCGGATAATATCGCAATTGTGCAAGCACTCAGTAAAAACAATCAGTTACCTATGGCATCTGCACAAGCACTGACTTATGATAAAAATAATGCGCTGTCTGAAATTCGTCGTTTGCAATATGCGCATATCCAACACTGCTCAATATTCAATGCATTAAAGCAACAAGACTCAGCACGCGCTGAAAGTTTAATGCGTGAGCATAGTCATGTGGTTACTTTAGGGGAGACTATGCGTTCAATTTTTCACACAGATGGGTCTATATAAGAAACCCTTCAATTAATGAAGGGCTACACTTGAAAATCTATCGATCCAAATTAAACATCAATGATAATTCGTTGAGATTTTGCTCTTGAGCAACATGGTGTGAATTGATCATTTGCAGCTTGTTCCTCTTCAGTTAAATACATATCTCTGTGATCAATTTCACCTTCAACTACATTCACTAAGCAAGTGCCACAAATACCTTGTTCACAAGATAAAGGGATACAGATTCCAGCATGTTCTAAAGCTTGTGCTGCAGATTGATCAGCTGCGACATGAATACGTTGCCCTGTTTTTAAAATCTCAATTTCAAAACTGCCATCTTGACTGGTATCAATAGCTTGTGCGCTGAAATGCTCTTTATGTACTTGATGACTAGGCCAAGAGAGCGTATCTGCGGTATGGATCACATAGTTCATAAAACCATCTGGGCCACATACATAAATATGATGATCGATACGAGGAGAGGCAAAGATTGTATTCAAAAGAATATGTGTTTCAGGTTCATCATCAATATGGATGTGGACGGAATCTCCTAGAGCCTCTAAATCTTGTTGGAATGCAATAGAAGCTCTCGTTTTCACAAAATACAGTAATTGGAAGGGCTGATTATTGCGTTTAAGCTCTTTAGCCATTGCTAAGATAGGAGTGATACCGATTCCACCTGCACACAAATATGCATATTCTGTCTCAGGAACCAAGGCAAACAAATTTCGTGGTTCACTAATCTTGAGCTGCTGACCCTCACGAAGTTGTTCATGAATAAATTTAGAACCACCACGTGATAAAGGATCATTCAGGACACCAATGACGTAACGGTGCTGCTCTGAACTACAATTTGCCAAAGAATACTGTCTAATTAATTGATTACCTAAGTGCACATCAATATGTGCACCGGCTTGAAAAGCTGGTAATAATTCACCATGGGTGTTTACCAGTTCGAAAGATAAAATGTGTTCATTATGACGATAAATCTTCTGAATAGTCACATCCATGTGAGTATCGCTCCTTGGTAAAATGAAAAACTGATAAAATGTGGGTCTACTTTAAACAACATTCAAAGTTGTAATTTTCTGCTCATCATTCGTTTGCTCTAAGCTGATCAAGCGGTCTATTACTTTTCGAGATTGAACACCGCCTGCATCAATATTCAGCATCAGCAATTTACGATCAGGATGTCTCAATAAATTCTGTTGCTGTTGTTCAAGCATATCTAAATCTTCCGAGAAAATTTTGCCCTGTCCCTCACGAATTTGGTTAGTTAATTCGATGTTGTCGGGTTGGAAGTGTCGAGCCATTCCCCAGAAATACCAGTGAGACGTTTCCGTTTCGGGGGTAATAAAATCTACAACGATTGAAGACACTTTTTTATTTTCCGGTGCGTTGTAACCACCATGTCCTGCGTGGGCAACACCAACTTCAATATGAACATTGCTAGGTGCATGAAAGTGACAAATTTGCCAACGGTCTACTAGAACATCTGCAGCGAGATTATTACCTTTTAGAGCCATTTGCCAAAATGGAGGTGCATAAATGTTTTCCATATGACGTTCAGTCACAACGTGGTCACCATCAACACGAGTGGTTGGTGCAGCTTCATCAATTTCTTTTTGACCAATGCTGTTTGCATGAACATATGTTTCATGGGTGAGATCCATTAAGTTATCAATCATCAAACGGTAATCACAGTTGATGTGGAATAGTCCACCACCATAGGCCCATTCTGGATTTTCAGCCCACTCTAAAGTTGGGAGTTGATCTTCACTTGCAAGCGATTGGTCTCCTGGCCATACCCAAATAAAGCCAAATTTTTCAATTGCGCGATAGCTTTTATTGCAAGGAAAGCCACGTACACGTTGCCCAGGCATTGAAACCGTTTTGCCGTCACATCCCATCACTAACCCATGATAACCACAGACGAGTTGACCATCTTCAACAAAGCCTAATGACAAAGGTGCACCGCGATGTGGGCAAAAATCTTCAACGGCATGTATTTGGTTTTCTTTACCACGATAAAAAACCATTTTTTCACCGCAAATTTGTCTTCCTAGAGGCTTATCTTGTACTTCTTCAGGTCGTGCCGCCACATACCAAGCATTTTTTACAAACATGAGTTGATCTCCTTATCAATTGGATCCAATAATTCTATTTTTTAGATAAAAAGTCAACAATAATCTTTAAAAATAAATATTTTGGATCCATTTTTGAGAGAGCATTTAAATAATAATTATTGTTGAGCAAAAATGATGGCAAATCACCATCCAAGAATATGGCGAAATTGATTCATTGTCAGAGAGGGGACGAGGGTTAATTCATTAAACAAAAAATGCTTAAACTTGATCGATTATTGGGATTTTATTTTTAGCTTCATTAGAAAATTAAAATTGACCTAATTTTTTCATTTGACGACGACGTTTCGTGAGCCCCAAGATTTCTTGGCGAAATTGAATTTCTTGAGCAGAATAAGGAAGCGTCTGTTGCAATGCTTCGAGTTGAAGATGACTGTTTTCAATGAGGAAGCAATCATGCTCAACTGGCCATGCACTGGTAATGGGTTTGCGTTTACGGGAATAGTTCATGGTTAAATTATAGAATTTGAGAAAAGAATAGTGTAGATGCGTATCAAGTTAAACGACAAAACATGACGTAATGATTTAGAACACCAAGATTTTAAACCCTATTTTAATGAGAATCTTTCAACGCACTTTTAAGTCATATTAATTGAATAAAATTACCTAGATTTACACGGTTTACATAACATGTGGATTTTGAAATGAGTTGTTACGTTTCGTGCCATCGCTCTACTGGTTTTTAAGTTAATATTTTAAAAGTTAAAACTTAATAACACCAAGAAAATTAACAATAAAAATAAAGAAATAATCATTTCTGTAATGAACGATTCAATGAATAATCATCGGAATGAGTAAAAAATATGATGCTAATCGTGGTGTGTTTTGCTTTGGTCAGTTGCTATGCCGTATGGCGACTATTATTACAACCTAAATTGATTATGGGGAATACGCAGAGGCACTTTGATTTAACAAAACTCCTCAAGCCTACTGATTTCAGCCAGCCGGCGCGCTTGGTGTATGATACGGATTCTGTCGAAGATATTCGTATGTTTGATGAGGTTGCAAAATTACTGTTTGAGAAACGTGTAAATCATCGTGATATCAAGTTTGCTCAGCAAATTCAATATGAGTTTTTGAACAAGATGCCATCACGAACTTTATGTCAGATCAATCAATTTGATTTAGGTGAGTGGTCGATTTTATGGGAATATCGCAATCAATCCCTTGAATATTATGTAAGTCAATATGGCATCATGTATCGACATACTGACGCACAAGGGGTAGAGCATCAATCTGAGTTCATTCAGTAATTTAGAATTTAATCATTAACTAAATTGAGATAATTTTGGAGCATGTCATCCCAAATTTTTTCTGCGCCTTTTTTGAAATATCCCATGTGTCCAATTGCAGGCATTTGATACTGTTTGGCTGTGATATCAATGTAGCACATATCAGCAGAACGATAATGTTGCATAAAGGCTTGCCTCGAATTAGGGAGAGCCCAATCATCATCTAATGCTGAAACAGCATAAATTTTGGTTTTAACACTTGCATATTGTGCTTTTAAATCTTGTTGCTCTGGGTCAGCGAAAAAATATAACGGATTTTTGCACCAACGACGCCACTGTTGATATACCCCTAAAGGCAGATCAGAGCCCATATTGAATTTGCTCCAAGGTAAATAACCTGTGACTGCGACAATGGGTGGAAACACAATACTCCACATCACGGATACTTTGAATCTTTCTTTGAACGGCATATATCCTGCCCAACCTGCACCTGTGCCGTAGCAACACATGGCACTGACTCGATGATGATTAGGGGTAAGTCCCAAGGCTTGACCACCATAAGAATGTGCAGTCACAAATAAGGGGAAAGTATCGCTAGAAAAGTATTCAATGGCACCAGCGAGATCAAGTTTACCCCAATCCAAATAACTCATTTTAAAACCTTTGAGTTGTGCTGGAGATGATGCCCCCACACCACGATAATCAAAGGTTAGCACTTCAAAACCACGTTCTGCAGCATACTCTGCAAATCTGCGATAAAAAGGTTGGGGAACCGCCGTCGCTGAAGCCACAATAATACGTGCAACAGTCTTCACACCAGATGATAGGTAGCGAGTGCCGGTGAGCATATAGTTATCTAAGGCAGGAAACTGAACTTGAGTTTTATTGATGCTTCTTGGCATCTGGTTCACATTTGGAATGGCTTGCATGTCTATATTTCCCGATATTGAACTATTGACCTTTAAAGCGAGGTTGACGTTTTTCGCTCATTGCTCGCATACCTTCGACTGCATCTTCAGATTGTATTAGTGGAAGAAGATGAGTCTTTAACTGATTAAAAGCGTACTGTTCATCATGTGAAATCGCTTCCTGAGCAGCCGCCAATGTTGCTTGAACAGCGAGTGGAGCAGCTGAAGCGACGGATTCGGCAAGTTCAATGGCACGATCAAGCGGATCTTGTTCTGTTACTTCAGTAATCAAATGAAGTCGATATGCAGTTGCAGCATCAAAAAAATCCCCCGTCAATAAGTAGCGCATTGCATTAGACCAACCTGCAGTTTTAACGAAGCGTGAAGTTGCTCCGCCAAAGGGGAGAATGCCACGTTGTACTTCAAGTTGAGTAAATTGCGTATTTTGATGGGCAATGCAGATATCCGCATTTAACATCAATTCGATTCCAGCAGTAAAACAATATCCCTTCACAGCGACAACGACTGGTTTTTTTCTTTTACGACCAGTCGTGCCCCATGGGTTAATCAGGTTCATATCTTCCGAAAATATACCATCTGACATACGCGGCTGAAGTTCAACCAGATCTAATCCTGCCGTGAAGTGCTCTCCATGTGCATAAATGACAGCACAGCGTAAATCGGTCTGGTCTTCGTAGGTGGTAAGTGCTTGTGAAAGTTCATCAATCATAAGACTGTCAAATGCATTGCGCTTCGCAGCACGGTTTAAACCAATCAGCATCAGATGATTACGAATTTCAATAGTTATTCTGGTCATTTGAGTTGTATTCATCATTATTATTTTCTATTGAGGATATTCTATTTTTAGAGGAGTTTAATGGTTAGGTCAAAACTGTGCAGTTCAAATTGAACAGCGCTAAGTCGTGTTCGTTAAGAATCATGTATGGTGCCATTCAATATGCGTTAGGATAGGCGTATCAAATAAACCACGATCATTTTACGTAGTGTATGAGCCTTTTAGAAATTATTTCAGTATTGATGAGTGTATTGGGTGTAACCCTCACTATTCGCCGTAATATTTGGTGTTGGCCTGTGAATCTCGTGGCTTATGGCTTATATGCAAAGTTATTTTATGATTATCAACTCTATGGTGAAACGATATTGCAATGCGTGTTTATCGGTTTAGGTGTGTATGGGTGGTGGATATGGAAAGCTCAGTTTAAACAACAAGAGCAACTTGCCATCAATCGTATTCAAGGGTTGAGAATTATCAAACATGTGTTTTTTACAATGTTGGCAGGATTTATTTTTGGTTTAGGTCTGGATTATTTTACGGATGCTTCCATTCCTTATTTAGATGCTCAATTGGCAAGTTTAAGTCTGCTCATTACATATTGGACGTCAAAACGATATTTGGAAATTTGGCCTGCTTGGATCGCGGTGGATATCATCTATGTCGTGATGTTTATGTATAAAGATCTATATTTGACGGCTGGGCTTTATACCGCATTTACTGTTTTAGCATTCTTAGGTTATCTTCAGTGGAAGAAAAAATATCAACTTCAACAGCAAACCGTCTACTCAATCTAAAGCATTTGCATCCATGGACATTGATTTGAATGATTCGATCTGCAAATTAAAGCGAATTGACATAACAATGAAATTGAATTTAACCAATCGACCTTGAATGTATGATTATCCACTTTTGGGAAGCTAGATTTCTGCAATTTGTAAAAGCATTACAACAGCATCCGCACCACTATCTTAGTTTTGACTCAGTTGCCGATTTTTATCAATGTCAGTGGTTAAAAACGCTTCCTCCTCATACTGAATATTGTTGTACTGGATTAGACGATGGTGTAGAGCAGTTTGATATTTTGATTCAATATTTGCATCATCAAGTTAGTATTCACATTGCACAAGAAATTAAAGTCATTTATCGAGAACTCCATCTATAAGAGTTTAGAGTGTGCTTAGCAATTTTAGCTGAATCAAATTAAAAAGCTTTAGCGTCTCGTCAGCTGAATTTAATCAAAATAAAGCTTTAAAAAAAAATAGAATAAATGGTAAAAAAACCTTGATAAATCCTAATCTTAAGGTTAGATTGTGATAATAAGTGCAATTATAATAAAAAATATGTGACTTTAGTCACTATATTTTATAGGGGTGAAATAGATTTAATGATTTTAGAGTCAAATGAAAATATAGTTTGTTTTGATGAGCTGTTTCTATTGGGTTAGTTCATTATGTTAAAACTATTCAATCGGATTTTTCGCCCCTATACACTTCATTCATTTATGAATCAAAGTGTCTTGATGAATTGGAGTAACTTAAATAAATGTATTCTGGTCATGGTATTGGGCGGACTTGCACATATAACCTGGATCGCATGGTATTTATTTTCATTCCATCATCCTGCATTACATCATTGGCTCAATCCTGACTATTATCATTTTCACCTGTCACGAATGTTACTGTGCTGTGCATTACAGTTCTTACTGATTATTCCTTGTGTCATATGGCGTCATAAAGAGTGGGTGAGACAATATTTACCTTACTTTATTATTTTGGTATTTTCCGTAAGCTTTATTTATGGTGGCTATTCGGTTGGTATCAGTAGTCCTGCTACCGTTGCGGGATTTATCAGTATTTTAACAGTTGGTTTGGTTTTATTTGAACGCAAGATTGTATATCTGCTTTTTTTACCAGTCACTGTATATATGCTCATTGCAATTGTCAGTAGTGCATTGGGTTATATGACCTACGCACCGGTCTTTAGTGATCAGCTCAATTATTCAGTCATGGTATTTAATGAATTCTGGGTTTATTCACAACTTTATTTTTACGTGCCTATTTTTTTTGCGACTTTTGTATTGTTTGAAATTTTGTTGACGCAATGGAGAAATCGAGAAAAACAAATTAATTTAATGAGTCAAATGGACCCGCTTACGGGGATTTATAACCGTCGAAAAATAGGTTTAGAACTCAATGAAATTCAATTACAAGAACGAAAATTTGCTCTCATTCTGTTAGATCTTGATCATTTTAAGAGTATTAATGATAACTATGGTCATGATATCGGAGATAACGTCTTAAAGCGTGTTGCCAATGTACTACGTCAAAATATACGTGATACAGATATTGTCGGGCGATTTGGTGGTGAAGAGTTTGTGATGCTGTTGCAGAATAAAAACCTCAGAGCTGCGATGGAGGTCGCAGAGCGGTGTCGCAAAGAAATTGAAAATGAGCTCTTTTATATCGATGAACGTACGACGATCAGAGTGACAGCAAGCTTTGGTATAGCCATTTCTGAATTTAATTTAAATAAAGAAGCGGTGATTCGTCATGCAGATCAAGCATTATATCTGGCAAAAAAACGTGGTCGTAATCAGGTTAGACACTACTACGAACTTCAGGATGCTGATGTCATACAAAAAAGTGAAACTTGAGCCGTAAAATTATCAGGTCACAAATTCGTCATTTAAATCAGTTTTACTTCATCTTGAAATGCTTTAAGATTGGTTGACTATTAATCAAATATTTGATTTAAAATTTAAAAAATTATGAAGATCAAATTCTTATCATAATTGAGATGAACGTATTATAACGATACTACCCGTTGCTCAAAAAGGTGAAGTGATCCTTGAATTGGTTGCATCGCCGGTAAGTGAACTTGAGTTTAGTAGTAGCTGGTTAACGCATCTGGTTGAAGCAATGAATTTTACGATGCAACAGCGCAATGGTGTCGGTATTGCTGCACCACAAGTTTATGTCTCTAAAAGGATTATTATCGTCGCTTCAAAACCCAATATACGGTATCCCGATGCGCCTGAGATGGAGCCTATTTACATGATTAATCCTGAAGTATTGGAGCGTTCTGATCATGTTGTTTTAGGAGAAGAGGGATGTTTAAGTGTAGAGAATCGACGTGCGGAAGTAGCTCGAGCTTCATCAATCCGTGTCCGTTATCGTAATATGCAAGGACAGGAAATTACTGAGACTTTTTCAGGATTCCCTGCACGAATCGTTCAACACGAAATTGACCATCTTGATGGGATCTTGTTTGTAGAGCGAGTTCACGCTGCTTAAAAAGACAATATAAAAGATAAAAGGACATAATGAAGTTAATCAGGAAGATTCAACATATGATTAAGCGATTGTATCGTGTGGCCAATACGTACATCCTTGATCCTCAAAATATGCTGATCAATTGGAGTGATTTTAAAAAGGGACGGCTTATCCTCTTTTTTGGGATTCTAAGCCAACTTGAGGTCGCTCGCTGGTTAATTGTGGCTTTTTATACGCCTGAAAAAGCACAGTGGTTAAATCCTGACTATTTTGAATTACGTGTTACCCAATTGTTGGTGACCTCCGTGATTTATCTTGTCCTGTTTTGGAGTTGTTTCAAGTTTCAGCATATCGCTAAGTTTCAAACCTTCATTGCTTACTTTGCTCCTAGTTTCTTTGGAATGACCATGATTTATTCAGGGTATTCGATTGGAATTTATAGCCCTGCAACGATGGCGGGGTTCATCAGTATTGTATTGGTCGGGTTGGTATTTTATAGCCGTAAAATTATTTATGGGATTGCAATTCCAATTACGATATACACGTTATTAACGTGTTACTTGACGCATATCGATCGAATTCGTTATGCACCTATGTTTAGTGATGAGTTGAATAAAAGTATCGTTTACCAAAATGATTTTTGGGTCATGAGCATGGTACAGCTCTACGTGCCCATTTTACTTATGAGTGTTTTATTCTTTGAGATTTTACTCACCCAATGGCGCAGTCGTGAAAAACAATTCGAAACCAGCAGTAAATTTGATGCACTAACGAACGTTTATAACCGTCGTCAAATCAATGAAGTGTTATCACATTTTCAGCAGGATCGTGCTGATTATGCTGTGATCTTATTGGATTTGGATCATTTCAAACAAATTAATGATCAATATGGTCATGCAGCAGGAGATGAAGTCCTGAAACAGGTGGCGACGCGTTTGGAATATCATGTTCGTATTGGTGATACGGTTGGACGTTATGGCGGTGAAGAATTTATATTAATTCTGGACAATCTCAGTCGTGATCAAGCGGTTGATATTGCAGAACGTTGCCGTAATGCAATTGCACAGCAGCCAATTGTGCTGGACGATGGAACTTCGTTAAATGTGACGGCAAGCTTCGGTATTGCATTATCCCATGAGTTATCTGATCAAGACGTCATTACGCATTGTGCAGATCACGCTTTATATATTGCCAAAGAAAGCGGACGAAATCAGGTACAGTTATATCAGTCAGCTTAGTTGAATGATTAAATTTCGGTTTTGGTACTACTAACTATAGAGAAACATACGTTTAGGTGTTGTTTATAGCGATGCTTTTGTTTTGTCAGTGATCATCAAATTCATCCATAAATTGATCTGAACGATAAAGCAGTCTTTTTAATGCTTAAAGTGCATTGACATGATCGCTGAATACATCCAATTTTTAATAAAAATAAATATGAATATTCGACAATACAATTAGATGATGACTCGAGAGAATGAAGTACAACACCAACTCACTTTATTACAAGCAATCAAATATGTCTTGTTAGAATCTGAACGTTCTATTATTAACTGGTCCAACTTTAATAAAGGGATTCTGTTACTTATATTTGGGCTGTTGATGCTCATTGGTCATTGGTTGTGGTACTACCTAACTTTCCATTCAGAATATCAAATTTGGTTAGATCCAGAATATTATCCTCATCGGACATTGACCACATGTTTACAAGTGATTTTGACCACGTGTTTTCTGATAATCGCTTTAATGCTTCGAAAAAATGCTACTGCTCGCCGAATCTTGGGCTATTTAATCCCCTTATTTTATGGATTGATTGTCATTTTTTCAGGATATACGGTTGGGATTTATAGTCCTGCGGTGATGGCGGGAACGGTCAATATTGTATTAATTGGTTTTGTGTTATATGAACAGCGCATCATCTATAGCGTCTCTTTTATTATTGCTTGTATTATCGTGTGGTTGGCAGTACTGACGGCCAATGGTCAATTGACTTATGCACCATTGTTTAGTGATGCACTGAATCAATCTAATTTGTATGCCAATCCTTTTTGGCTGAAAAGTATGGCGGTACTATATTTACCCATACTGTTGTGATCAGCAGTATTTTTTGAGTTGATCTTGTCGCAGTGGAGACGACGTGAGCGTAAGATTGAAGTACTAAGTCAGAAAGATGCGTTAACCAACCTCTATAACCGTCGTTACATCAATCAGTTTATTAGTAAGTTAATTCAACAAAATCGCAGCTTTGCTTTCATCATCTTAGATCTCGATTTCTTCAAGCAGATTAATGACAATTATGGTCATGATGTTGGTGATCTTGTACTTAAACGTATTGCTCTCATTTTAAAACAGCAAACACGAGAAGAGGATATAGTGGGACGGCTCGGTGGTGAAGAGTTTGTTCTAGTACTGACAGATGGTGATATCGACGAAACATTAAACATCGCAGAACGCTGCCGTCGAACGATCGAAAGTGAAAAAATTGAGATTAGCCCAGCGACTTTTATTCAAGTGACCGCAAGCTTTGGCGTGGCGATGTCACAAAATTTACCATATCTACACACAGACGAAGTAAAGCAAAGGATTTATAGTGCAGCGGATAGAGCACTATATCTTGCAAAGCAAAATGGTCGTAATCAAGTCAAATGTGACACGATATCGACAGCTGAATTTAACATTTGAGATCTTATTTTGGGTCTCCACTCATCACCAAGAGAATAAAAATGAAGACACCTGTACCTGATTATCTTGCCCATGTATTGGACCAATGTCATGCGAATACCGAAGGAGCATTGGCTGACTATATTCCAGAACTGGCAGCTGCCAATCCAAATCGTATCGCTTTAGCACTTTCAACCATTGATGGTACGATTTATTCTTCAGGGGATGATGAAGTTGAGTTCACGATTCAATCAATGTCTAAACCATTTGCTTATGCGTTAGCGATTCAAGAACATGGTTTGACTCAGGTATTAGAAAAAGTTGGTGTTGAACCTTCGGGGGAAGCATTTAATCAAATCTCATTAGAAAAAGAACGATCGATTCCCAAGAACCCAATGATTAACTCGGGTGCGATTACGACACATTCTTTATTACCTCATAAAAAGACTGTTTCTCGTGCTGAACATTTACGACGTTTCTTGAGTGAACTGTGTGGGCGTGAATTGACCTTTGATGAGCAAGTCTATCAATCTGAACTCAAAACAGCATTTCGTAATCTTTCGATTGGATATATGTTGCGTACCGTCGGCGTACTAGAAGAAGACCCAGAACATATTGTTCATGGTTATATTCAACAGTGTGCGATTAAAGTCACCGTGAAAGATTTAGCGCGAATGGGCAGTGTATTGGCGAATGGCGGAAAAGACCCTGTTACGGGAAAATGTATTTTAGATCGTCAGGTATGTCGTCAGGTACTTAGCGTCATGATGACGTGTGGTATGTACGATGCAGCTGGAGATTGGTTGACCACCGTTGGTATTCCTGCCAAAAGTGGTGTGGCAGGGGGGATCATTGGTGTCTTACCAGGTCAGGTTGGAATTGCGGTTTTTTCGCCTAAATTAGACAGCCATGGCAACAGTGTTCGAGGTGTGGAAATCTTTGAACGTCTATCAAGTGATATGGGATTACATTTAATGGAGGGAACCCCTTCAGCACAAACCATTATCCAAAGTCGCCGTGAGTATGATGATGGCATGGTGGTGTATGAGCTACGTGGTGTCTTGCAATTTACAGAGACTGAAATGTTCTTGCGTGAGTTACAGAATGAGCCTGTAGGTAAAAATAAAGTAGTGCTTGATCTTACACATTTGACCTTGATCCATGATGTCGGTGCTCGAATGTTATTTGAAGGTGTGAAACGTCTACAGGAAGATGGTCACAAAGTGGTGGTTTTAGATGCGGAATCATTGTTATCGGAACAACAAAGTAAAGGACACAAACGCGTCATTGTCCAACAGCACTTGTATGATTATTTAAAGTGATCAGCAAAGATGATGCACTTTAAGATGCGTGTATAATATTGACAATTGTATACCGTTTTTTGGGAATGTTATGAAGTCTGAAGTCCAGCAAGGCAAAATTAAAATTTATCATGCCGATAAAGGTTTTGGTTTTATTGGTGGTGCAGGTGAGGATATTTTTTTCCACATTTCTGACTTTCCTGCAGATGAAGGTGAGCCAAAACGCAATGACCGAGTCAAATTTCAGGTTGTTGAAAATCAAGGTAAATTAAAAGCAGTCAAAATTCAACGTGTAGCTGACCAGTCAGCGAAAGCGAAGAAGTCTCGTGTGGCATCACATAATCAGTCGATTACCAGCGCATTATTATCAAGTTTTAAAAAATAAAAAGCAAAAAAAAGCCCTGAATCATCAGGGCTTTTTTGTAGAACAGATCAATCATTCATGTCATGTTTAGATGTTATTTTAGATGATCAGCAATATCGGTAAAAATCACACCTAAACCATATGCACCTGCATCAGGATAGCCTAAGCTACGAACCCCGACAGTACCTGCACGACCCATACGTGCAACAATCTCTTTGGTCGATTCAGCACCTTGAACAGCAGCTTGAGCACCTAAGATAAAGTTTTCCTTAAAGCTTTTGTCGGTGTTGGCTGACCATGAATCTGCGCATGGCACTAAAGCATCGATCAACGTTTTATCACCGACAACAGCGCCACGTCCAAATGAACGTTCGCCTGTGGTTTGAATACCTTTTACTGCGGCTTGCAGCATATCGGCAAAATCCGCCACGCTTAACGTGGTTTTACCTTGAATGGCTTTACTTGCGGCACGGAATGCTGAACCCCAGATTGGACCTGATGCACCGCCACAATGTTCCATAATGATCATGGAGCTATTGAGCAAGAATTCATCCATATGCTTTGCTTGGATCAAGCTTTGCCATTCTTTCTTGAGTTGTTTAAAGCCTTTAGCCACACTCATGCCGAAGTCGCCATCGCCTGCGTGTGCGTCTAACTCACAAAATGGCACTTCATTTTTAATGATACATGCTGCCATGACATCGACTACATAGCGCATGTTTTCAATGGTGAATTGCTCATTTTGAATTTCAGCATGTTCTGCTGCAGTTTCAACTTGGTTGTTACCTTGTTGTTGAGCATTAGTATTCTTTGTTGCAAACTCAATGGCTAAAGCAGGTGAACCATCAAGTTTAAAGGCAGGGGTGTTGGCTTCGGCATCTAAGTATGTTTTGAGTTCATCATCCAATTCAAGTAATGAAATGGATGCGCCATTCATGTCGATACTGGTCATGTAGTTGCCGACAAAGGTACGGTAAATTTTGATGCCCTTATGTGCAAGGTGTTCACATACATCATGATTAAACAGATACAGTTCTTGCATTGGGGTAGAACCAAAGCCATTGATCAATACTGCAACTTCTTTCATGTCTGGACGATCTAAAAACAGGTCATCGACCATACGTTGTGCCAGTTCTTTTGCTGGCAAGATTTTTTCATGACGGATGCCTGGTTCACCATGAATACCGACGCCGTATTCCATTTCATCATCGGCAAGGGTAAAAGTAGGTGTACCTTTGGCGGGAACAGTACATGAGCTATAGGCAAAACCTAAACTGATGACATTGGCTGCGGCTTTCTGTGCCACCGCTTTAACTTCACTCAGCTCTAAGCCTTTTGATGCGGCAGCCCCTGCAATCTTATGAACAAAGATTGTGCCTGCGACACCACGACGTCCGACGGTATATAAACTATCTTTGACTGCAATATCATCTGCCACTTTGACGTAGTCAACCTTGATGCCATCTTCAGTTGCTAAAGCTGCACCGTTCTGGAAATTCATCATATCACCAGAATAGTTTTTGATGATCATCAGCACACCTTTGTCAGTTGCGACGTGTTGCAATGCTTTATAGACCTGAATTTGCGATGGAGATGCAAATACGTCTCCGCATACGGCTGCGTCTAACATACCTTTACCGACAAAGCCCGCATGTGCAGGTTCATGCCCGCTACCGCCACCACTGATCAGTGCAACATTATTATGTTTTTCTTGTCTTGAAATAATTTTGTGAGACTCAGTAAATGCGAGTTCTGGGTGTGCCAAGACAAAGCCTTTGCACATGTCGACAACCAAGTTTTCAGGGTGGTTGATGAGTTTTTTCATGGAAATATCAAACTTTTGGTAATTTCATTAATAAGTATTAATTATTCATTAAAGTTAAAATATTTGCTGATCTAAAAATGTTAAAACGGATGGTTTGGGGGAGGAGTGGTTAGAAAAGGGGCGGTTTTTTACCTCTCCCTTGCACAGCAGTGCTGCTCATCCTTTGAAAAAGAGAGGGGCGGTCACGGAATTCATTTGTTTGTTTGTGTGGAGTTACCTTTTTTCCTTGCGTCATACATAGCTCAGGGTTAGGGGAGTCCCAAAAAAGAGAATATGAAACCCTATAATAAAATTTAAAACAAGCCTCATGGGATTTTGTTGTGATATGTCGGTTTGACCTCTCCCAATGGAATGAGAAGCACTGCTTCGCAAGGCGGAGAGTTATAATATTTAATTAAAATTAATCAAGAGTTTTGTTTAAATAGAATGCTAATAGTAAAATCAAAAACACATAAAGAACTTTAGAATAAACATGAGCAAAACTAAACCTTATTCAAATGGTGATGTAAAGAGAGCGGGATGTAGTGGTTTAATAAAGTTGGACACTAAATTAGGTGATAATGTATTCACCAAAGAGGTGCTCAATGAAAACAAGACGAACATTCACTCCAGAATTCAAATTAGAGGCAGCTAGCCTTGTGCTTGATCAAGGCTATTCAATTTCTCAAGCCTGTCGTGCTTTAGATGTTGGACAAACAGCATTAAAACGTTGGGTCGATCAACTTCAACTGGAACGTACAGGTCAAGCTCCAACAGCCACTGCTTTAACTCCCGAGCAAAGAGAAATACAGCAACTTAAAGCTCGTATTCATCAACTCGAACAGGAGAAGATTATTCTAAAAAAGGCTACAGCTCTCTTAATGTCAGACGAATTCAAACATATGTGTTGATCGATCAATTAAGAAAGCTAAGCTCTGTTAAATTACTATGTCACGTCTTTGGTGTACTTCGTTCAAGTTACTACCATTACTGTTCAAAAAGTAAAAGTTCGAATCCAGATCGCATCAAGCTTAAAGTGATGATCAAGAGTCTTTTTAGACAGAGTCGTTGCTCTCTCGGCAGTCGTGGAATTCGATCAATGCTACTGAATCAAGGTATTAGTGTTGGGCGCTATTTGGTACGTAAGTTGATGCGTGAATTGGGGCTTGTTTCCAAACAGCGTAAGAGGCACAAGTATCAAAGCAATGTTGATGATATTCCTGTTGCCCCAAATACATTAAATAGGCAATTTAAACCTGCTCAACCTAACCATGCTTGGAGCAGCGATATTACATATATTTGGACAGGTAAAACATGGGCTTACCTTGCTATCGTTCTTGATTTATATGCACGTCGAATCATTGGTTGGTCTATATCAGCAAAAGCAGATCAGCATTTAGTGATTAAGGCTTTAGATGAAGCATGGCATCGTAGAGGAAAGCCTGTTGGTGTCATCTTTCATTCTCTTGCGAAGCAATGCTTCTCAGGTAGCCAATATAAAAGTCATCTCGTTCGACAGAGGTTAGAGCATTATGACATGCGACAAAGTATGAGCCGAAAAGGTAACTGTTGGGATAATGCTCCAACAGAACGAATCTTCAGGAGCCTTAAGACTGAATGGATTCCTAAACTCGGATATCACTCAATTGAAGAAGCAAAGCTAGATATCGGTCTGTATCTGATGAAATATTACAATCAGATACGACCACATCAATTTAATGATGGCATCAGCCCTTGTGAGGCTGAACAAAAACTTAAAACTATGTCCAATATTTGTTGACCTCTACAGGAACAGCCTTATTGGAAGACAATTTGGATAGTGCGAGGTTAGAACATACACTAGATGTTCTCACTTATTGGAGAAATGCACATATTTTGCCATTACAACAAACTGAACAGTTATTACTAAAGTACATTTTTAAAATAGATAAAAATGCTTTTTTGGCAAAAAGATTAAAAAGATTTGATTCAATTAGAAAAAAATTGAGGTATGCAAAAGCTAAGAATAAACAGGTAATGCAGTTAACAAATGTACAAGATATTGGAGGGTTACGAATCGTTATTTCAGATTTAAATAAGCTTAAAAATGTAAAAAAGGTACTACTTAATGAATTATGCTTCTATGAAAATGAAAGGCTGATTAAATTTGATGACTATATTTCATCGCCAAAAGAAAATGGTTATAGAGGGATACATTTAGTTGCTAAATTTTTAAATGAATATAGTGATTATAGAAAGATAGAAGTCCAAATCAGAACAAGATTGCAACACAGCTGGGCAACTAGTCTAGAAATTATAGATATTTTTACTCAACAGAACTTAAAAAGTGATGATGGTGAAGTTGATTTTTTAAAATTTTTCAAAAATGTCTCTGATCAGTTTGCATTAATTGATAGTTCAGAGTTCTTTAAAAAAAATGATATGGAGAGGTTAACCAAGGACTATTTATCGGTAGTTTTAATGAACAAGAAGTTTATATACCAATGTATTGAGATAAGAAATTTTCTAGATAAATCAGATCAGTTCGGGAAAACTTTACAACAAAACTTCATCGATTATAGAAATTTATTAAGTGAAGTTGAAAATACTATTATAAAGTCAAAAGAAGGTTACGCATTACTTAGGTTGCATACGGTCAAAGGTAGTGTTGATATAGAAATTTTTGAATCGAAAAACTATTTAAAAGCTACACAACGTTATGCAGAGTATGAAAAACTTCTATTAGAAAATCCAAATTGGGTGATTGCTTTAGTTTCAACTAATGCATTAGGAGGACTTAAGGAGGCCTACCCAAATTATTTTGCAGATTCTGAATTATTTTTAAAATATTTAGGTTTAATAAAAATAGCGGCGAATCTGGGCGAAGTTGGATTACATAAGTACGATTTATCGAATGTATAGAACTAAAAATCCCCTCACGTGAGGGGATTTTTCATAGCAATAACGACTAAATCAATTAAACAATCGAATCATCCAAATTCGGCGCTAACCAACGTTTCGCTTCATCTAACGTCCAACCTTTACGCTTCGCATAATCTTCTAGCTGATCGCCAGAGATCTTACCCGCGTTAAAGTATTCAGTTTCAGGGTTTGCATAGTAGAAACCGCTCACTGATGAAGGTGGCCACATCGCAAAGCTACTGGTTAAGTAAGTTCCGATCTTGTCAGTGGTGCCTAACCAATCAAACAACGGCGCTTTTTCAGAATGTTCAGGACAAGCAGGGTAGCCCGGTGCAGGACGAATACCCACATACTTCTCTTTGATCAACTCTTCATTTGAAAGCTGTTCATCCGCTTGGTAGCCCCAAAATTCTTTACGAATACGTTGGTGCAAATGTTCTGCAAAGGCTTCAGCAAAACGGTCGCCCAAAGCTTGAACCATAATCGCGTTATAGTCATCGCCTTTAGCTTTGTATTCTTGCGAAAGTTCTTCTGCCCCAAAGATCGATACAGTGAAACCACCCAAATAATCCTGAGCCACATCTTTCGGTGCAACAAAGTCAGCCAGTGAGAAATTCGCTTTACCTGTGACTTTGTCAGACTGCTGACGAATATGCTCAAAGGTATGCGTCACATTGCCATTTTCATCAGTTACCGCAACAGTGTCTGCTGCAACACGGTTGGCAGGGTAAAGGCTGAAAGTAGCGCGCGCATCGAAACGTTTATTTTCGATAATGTCTTTGAGCATCGCTTGTGCTTGTTCAAACAAATCACGTGCAGCTTCGCCAACGACTTCATCCTCAAGGATTTTCGGGTATTTACCCGCCAAACTCCAAGAAATAAAGAATGGTGTCCAGTCGAAGTATTCCACCAACGTTTCTAAAGGATAGTTGGTGAATGTTTCAGAACCAATAAAGTTTGGTTTTACAGGTGCATGCTTTTCAAAGTCAATTTTGAAGCCATTTTCAACTGATTCAGCATAAGACAGTTTTGCAGCTTTCGGTTGCTTATTCGCTAGACGCGTACGGATTTTTTCATAATCCGCCGTATAGTCCGCTGCCAATTGTGGCTTCATATCAGCAGATAAAAGTTGTGTTGCAACACCCACCGCACGTGAAGCATCAGCCGTGTAGTACACGCCATCATTGTGATATTGCGGCGCAATTTTCACGGCAGTATGCGCTTTCGATGTTGTTGCACCACCAATCATCAATGGAATGTTAAAACCTTTACGTTGCATTTCTTTAGCAACAAAGACCATTTCATCCAATGACGGTGTAATCAAACCAGACAAACCGATGATATCGACTTTTTCATCAATCGCTGTTTGTAAGATTTTCTCACACGGTACCATCACGCCAAGGTCAACGATGTCATAACCGTTACAGCCCAGTACTACACCCACGATGTTTTTACCAATGTCGTGAACGTCGCCTTTTACCGTAGCAAGCAAGATTTTACCTTTGGCTTCGCCTTGGGTTTTTTCTGCTTCAATGAACGGATTCAACCAAGCCACGGCTTGTTTCATCACACGTGCAGATTTCACCACTTGTGGTAAGAACATTTTGCCGGCACCGAACAGGTCACCCACCACGTTCATACCTGCCATCAGCGGACCTTCGATCACATCAAGTGGACGAGCTGATTTTAAACGTGCTTCTTCTGTATCTTCATCAATATAAGTCGTAATACCTTTAACTAACGCGTATTCAAGACGTTTTTCAACCGGTTCATTGCGCCATTCAAGGTTTTCTTCAGCCTTTTGCGCACCCGCTTGACCACGATATTTTTCAGCAACAGCGAGCAATTTTTCAGTCGCTTCTTGACCGCTTGCGCCTTGGTTACGGTTCAGCACCACATCTTCAACCGCTTCTTTCAGCTCAGCATCGATATCATCATAAATCGCAAGCTGACCTGCGTTTACGATACCCATGGTTAAGCCTTGTTGAATACCGTGATACAAAAACACCGCATGGATCGCTTCACGAACAGGCTCATTACCACGGAATGAGAACGATACGTTTGAGATCCCGCCTGACACCATCGCATTTGGAAGGTTTTGTTTAATCCAACCGGTTGCTTCAATGAAGTCCACACCGTAGTTGTTGTGTTCTTCAATACCTGTTGCGACCGCAAACACGTTCGGGTCAAAAATAATATCTTCAGATGGGAAACCCACTTCGTTGACTAAGACATCATAAGAGCGCTTACAGATTTCTTTTTTACGTTCAGCAGTATCCGCCTGACCGTTTTCATCAAACGCCATGACAATCACTGCCGCACCGTATTGACGGCATAGGCGAGCACGTTCTACAAACTCGTCATAACCTTCTTTTAAGGAAATTGAGTTAACAACCGCTTTACCTTGTACGCATTTTAAACCTGCTTCGATGATTTCCCATTTCGAAGAATCGAGCATGATTGGCACGCGAGAGATATCAGGTTCAGATGCGATCAGATTCAGGAAATGCACCATCGCTTCTTGCGAATCGAGCATACCTTCATCCATGTTGATGTCGATGATTTGAGCACCGGCTTCAACTTGTTGACGAGCAACATCTAAAGCTTCGGTGAAGTTACCTTCTTTAATTAAACGAAGGAATTTTTTAGAACCTGTGACGTTGGTACGTTCGCCGACGTTGACGAATAATGAATCTTTGGTGATGTTGAATGGCTCTAAACCACTTAAACGACATGCAGGTTCAATTTCAGGAATTTGACGCGGCGCAATACCTTCAACTGCTTGCGCAATCGCACGAATATGATCCGGCGTCGTACCACAACAACCACCCGTAATGTTAATTAAGCCACTTTCAGCAAATTCTTTAATAAATGCTGCAGTTTCTTCAGGAGTTTCATCATAACCACCGAAGGCATTTGGTAAGCCAGCGTTTGGATGCGCTGAAACAAAAGTATCCGCAACGTCAGACACGGTTTTGACGTGTGGACGCATCGCATCTGCACCCAGTGCACAGTTAAAGCCAATCGATAAAGGCTCTGCATGGCGCATTGAGTTCCAGAATGCTTCTGCGGTTTGACCTGTGAGTGTACGGCCAGATGCATCGGTAATGGTGCCCGAAATCATAATTGGCAGTTCGTAACCAATTTCTTTAAACACTTCTTTCACTGCAAAGATGGCAGCTTTGGCATTTAGGGTATCGAAGACCGTTTCAATCAAGATGATATCTGCACCACCTTCAATCAATGCCTTAGTCGCTTCTATATAGTTAACTTTTAACTCA
This sequence comes from Acinetobacter sp. ANC_7682, assembly GCF_056779795.1. Classification (NCBI taxonomy): domain Bacteria; kingdom Pseudomonadati; phylum Pseudomonadota; class Gammaproteobacteria; order Moraxellales; family Moraxellaceae; genus Acinetobacter; species Acinetobacter sp. ANC_7682. The sequence goes on from NZ_JBWYIQ010000011.1 coordinate 39,890, forward strand.
TCAAAGGTGATGTTACGGAATGCCGGATCATTTACATTTGGTGAAATTGAAGTGGTACGTGACGTTGGTCCTAATACGCCCGCGACAAAACGTGGCTTTTCAGGTGTTGAGTATTTTTTACATGCTTCTTTGGCAATTCGAGCTGCTTCACGGTTAATCTCAGGAACCAAATCTTCCATATGGTAGTCAGACATTGAAACACGTGTTCCATTGAACGAGTTAGTTTCAATAATATCTGCACCAGCTTCAAGATAAGCTTCATGAATGCCTTGAATAATCTGTGGCTGAGTTAGAACCAATAAGTCGTTATTACCCTTAAGGTCGTAGGCCCAATCCTCAAAACGTTCACCACGGTAATCAGCTTCTTCCAATTTGTGGCGTTGGATCATGGTACCCATTGCACCATCAATAATCAGGATACGTTTGGCAAGAAGCGCTTTTAAGGTGGCGAGGGTAGACATCAAATGACTCTCACAAAAATCTGCACAAATAATGGTGCAATATTTTAGCAGAGTTACGTCCACTTTTCTGATAAATAAAAATTTATGAACCTATTCCCAAAAAATTAAGGATGAATTTCATCCATCAACTACGATGATCAATCTATCAAAACTGAAACTGTCTATATTTCATCATGTTGTCATAATCTAATGTAATAATAACTGCCGTTGTAACAAATGTGACAGTGATGTCATCTTTATTTCATCTATTTAATTACCGATTGAAATAAAGATTAAAGACGAGGGTTTTGTATTAACTATCTGATTATTATTGTTAAATTTTGAATATTGGTTGTTTTTAAAGTTTAATTTTCTTAAATAAGTGTCGTTTGGATGACTTATATGACAGCTCTTTGTCATATAATTGTAATAATTAAATTGAACAATAGAGGGGATATTTATCCTCTTTCTCTGCTTGCATGAATTCTAATCAAACTCCAGTTTCAGATTCAGCACAATCGTCAACGCCTATGCAGTCGACGAATGTTCACGTGCCAACGCCGAAATTCTTTATGCCAGTGTTCCTTACACTGATTGTTTCAACCTTGATTTACATTGGTTTTCAGTTGGCTGCTGATTTATCTCATGTGCCTGCTTTAAATCTTTATGCTGTGATCATGTTGGCCACGGCATTGTTTATCGCATTGGGTTTCGAGTTCGTTAACGGTTTCCATGACACGGCCAATGCTGTGGCAACAGTTATTTATACCAACGCTTTATCTGCACCTGTCGCTGTAATGTGGGCAGGCTTCTGTAACTTCCTTGGCGTAATGGTCGCAAGTGGTGCAGTTGCCTACGGTATTATCGCGCTATTGCCTGTTGAATTGATTATGAACGTCGGTTCAGGTGCTGGTTTTGCCATGGTCTTTGCCATGTTGATTGCCGCAATCGTATGGAACTTAGGAACTTGGTTCCTCGGTATCCCTGCTTCTAGCTCTCATACACTGATCGGTTCAATTTTAGGTGTGGGCATCATGAACTACATCTTAAACGCAGGTAATGGTGCGTCAGGTGTAGACATGGAACAGGTGATGAAAGTGGGTAAAGCACTTTTATTCTCACCATTAATCGGTTTTGCATTTGCGGCTGTATTGTTCTTATTGGTTAAAAAAATCTTTAAGAAACAAGTGGAATTATTCCAACCACCGGAAGGGAATAAACCGCCGCCGCCACTTATTCGTGCCATTTTGATTTTCACGTGTACTGGTGTAAGTTTTGCACACGGCTCAAATGATGGTCAAAAAGGTATGGGTCTGATTATGTTGATTCTGATCGGGATCGTGCCATTGGCATACTCTTTAAACAAGAGTCTAGATCAACAACATATCCAAACGTTTGGTCAGTTATCTGCTCAAACTGCTGATTTGATTTATCCAAATCACCAAGATATTCCAGATGAAAAAGCGCGTGAAATTATCACGTCATATATCCAAACCAAAGAAATCACGCCTGAAGTTGTGCCAGCTTTGGCAAGTTTAACGGATCATTTAGGTGAAAAAGTAGGAAACTACACATCCATTAAAGATGTTCCTGAAGATCAAGTGGCTGAATTCCGTAATGATATGTACCTCAGCACGACTGCATTCAAGCGTTTAGATAAAGCAGAAGCTTTACCTGCCATGACTGAAGCGCAAGAAAAAACAGTGGACAACTACCGTGATAACTTAGATTCATTCCTTCAATACATTCCAACATGGGTGAAAGTTGCGACTGCATTGGCATTAGGTCTAGGGACGATGGTAGGCTGGAAACGTATTGTTGTTACCGTTGGTGAGCGTATTGGTAAACAACACATGACTTATGGTCAGGGGATGTCTGCAGAGTTAGTTGCAATGTCAACGATTGCTGCTGCTGATGGCTTTGGTATGCCAGTGTCAACAACACACGTTTTAAACTCTGCTGTAGCAGGTACGATGGTTGCGAATAAGTCGGGCTTAAACTTCCAAATGGTTCGCACAATCTTATCAGCGTGGATTTTCACACTGCCAGCAACAATCTGTTTATCAGGTGGTTTATTCTGGTTGTTCCTTCAGTTCACCTGATTGAATTCAATACTTAAAGACTAAAAAAGCGCTGAACAATCAGCGCTTTTTTTATGATCAATTGTTTATGACGCTTATTTTTGGAATTTAGACCAAAGTTTTTTCAAGGGGAGTTTTTCCTCAGCAAAACCATATAATGCGGCAAATGGTAGGGCGGTGCGTGCGAGATATGCTACACGCCATAATCCACCATGATTAGCACCATGCATGATTAAGTCTAATGGATGATTGAGGGCGATGTCAGGATTGGCAACCGACTGTGGGTTTCTCAAATCATGAATCCACAACGCAGCCATAATCGCATTGGTCGTCGCGGGTTCAAATGCTTCAACATCAAACAAATTGGCACCATTGAAAGCAGCTTTTAATAATGGGTTTTTGGTTACCGAATGTGTAGTGGTCGATGGAGCAATATTAATGCTGACACGTTGACCTTGTGACCGTGCTAACGTAGCGCGCCATTGTTGAATCCTTTTCGCCAACGCATAATTTGGACCTTGTTCAACCACAAGACAGTCGCAGATCCCATACTGTTTATCATGACATTGAAATAAGCGTTCTTCATTTTGTTTGAAAAAATAATCACGAGAGACAGTCGAAATACTCTTGGACAGAATATTTTCAAGTTTAGAGCGTGATTTAAACTTATCTAATCCACCTTGAATAACTTCCTGTGGTACAGCGTAGACGTCAGTGGGCGTACACATATACATTAAACTGGTATTGGATTTTTGTTGGCTGACATGTTGCATAATGGCATCCATCGCCATAGAAACACGAACGTGCTTTTCGCCATCTAAATACGCAATCGCGGCAAGATCTAAGTCTCGATCAAACTGGGTGAGCCAATGTGCAATCTCAGGGGTATCTGTTAATAAGTTAACGCCTAAACGCTCTGCAGCTTCACGTATAGATGCAGATGAATCTATTGATTCGACACTTGGAGCGTATAAGGTCGCATTGCCTTGCAGAACAGTATTCAAAATCTTTGTCCATACTCGCTCATGATTTAAATCAAGCGCCACGATATTGGCTTTCCATTTCGCTAGCCAAGGTAAAGGCCCTGCTTCAGAAGCTGCACCAAACAGCACCATTGTTCGATCCGAAAGGTCAAACCACTCTGGATGCTGCACACACGCTTGTAGTGCCTGAGCATGTGATGCTTCTATAATACCTCGGTCTAACCAAAGTTGAATTTGCTCGAGTAGGGCTTGACCTTCTAAATTTTTACCCTGATAAGGTACAAACCATTGCGGCTCAGCAGTAGAGTTTCCTTGAAGTGTGTAGGTATTTAAATCTGTTGATTTAAGATTCATCACTTCATTCAATGCGTGTGTATGTTGATCACGTTGAAAACTAAACTCTTCATAAGCTTGTTGAAGTCCATCATGAGCGATGCGCAGCGCAGCTTCAGGTGATGAGAGCCCACATTCTACCAACCGTTTAAAATGAATCGGATAGGATTTGCGCCAATTCTTTTCATTGATAACTGCATCAGCGTATTCTGGCTGAATTTGTTGTAATGCCGCACTGACAATGCGTTGGCCTGATTTTGAACTGCTGGGTTTAGAGGACGTGTTAGAGGAAAATTGTAAACCATCAGGTTGATTAGACATGCAAAAAATCTCAAAAAAAAATGAATAAATTCGCGGATGCCTACATTATCCTGACAAAATTAATGATCTAGGTGGCATTAATTACCAGATATTGATTGAATTATTACGAGATATTTCTAAAAAAAGGAAGCCTAAGACTTCCTTTATAAATAAAATCAATTATTTAGTATTTTTTATACCATTGATCAATTCTTCTAACATAAATGCAGTGTTATCTAAGCCAGCGCCCGTTAAATACCAGGCATCGGCATCAACAAAGATGACACGATTCTCTTTGACTGCTTGACTATTCTTGAGTAATGGATGTGATTGAATATGTTGTTTCGCAGCATAGTTTTGCGTGTTTACAGCACCACGGTCTAACACAATGATGAAATCAGGATTTTGTTTTATTGCTTGTACTAGACGCTCTAAATTGCGTTGCGCGGCAGCAAGAGCTTCTGGTGAGTTTGGAGCAGGTCGAGCACTTGAGGCTTGAGGTGCTGCAGGCGGCACCACTGACTTTAAGCCAGAAATATCATAGGTAAATCCAAATCTTTCATTCTTTGCATGCGGTATAAAATTTTCACCCATGGCAAAAAGCATCAGGCCGGATTTGCCTTTAGTGAGTTGTTTAAGTTGTGCTTGAAGGGCATAGACATGATCTAATTTAGATTGTGCGAGTTGTTCCTTATTAAACATTTTTGCTAAAAAAAGTGTGCGATTTTTCAGGTCTTGATTGAAGTTTTGAGTATCAGGCCAGAGGTTGATTGCAGGTGCAATATTTCTGACCTCATTTAATTTTGCAGCAGAACGCCCGCCGACAATGATGAGATCTGGCTTTTGTTCTTTTAATAAGGTTTGGTTGGGTTCAAATAAAGATCCAGCTTTTACATATTGTTTGTCATTAAATTTTTTCAAAGCACCAACAAAAGTAGTTTCGGGTACGATTGATGCTTGAATACCTAAAGCATTCAGTGTATCCAACGCGGATAGTTCGTAAACAGCCAGCTTCTGTGGCGTATTTTGAAGTTGAATAGTTTGATCTTGATAAGTGAATTGAACAGGTTGAGCATATGAAACAAAGGCGCTGAATGAAAGAATGAGTGCCAATGGAAGTTTAATGTAAGTCATATCAATACCTCGAGGTTTGATAAAAGCTTAACATGAATATATAAATGATAATCATTATCATTGTTGAATTTGTGTTTTTGATTTATTTACCAGCATCAACTTTGAATTTAAGGGTATTTGTGCGGAGTGTTTTAAGCCCCCGCAATGATCAAAGAATTAGAGCGGTAGTTGAAGCAACTTGCTGAAGAAATGTGGAATAATTTGAGGTTCAATCAATATCGTAACCACGACACCGTAGGCTGCACCCCATAAATGTGCACTGTGGTTGATGTTACTGTTTCCACGTTTACCTGACCAAATACTATAAGCAACATAAAGCACGGCAAAAATAATGGCTGGAACTGGAATAAAGAAGACAAATATCAGTTTCCATGGTTGAAATAAAATATAAGCAAACAAGACTGCTGATACTGCTCCAGAGGCACCTAGACTTGCCCAGCGGTGATCATTTTTATGTTTTAAATAGCTTGGAATAATTGCCGCGATTAAACCGCCTAAATAGAACAGAACAAATCCGAGTTCATATAAGTATTGTCGATAAAAACTCTCAATTACACTTCCAAAGAAAAAGAGTGTGATCATATTGAACAGTAGATGTGTTCCATCTGCATGTATAAAACCATGCGTGATAAATCGATCGTATTGACCTTTCTGCATGGCTGGAGGCCAAAAAATCAAACGATTCATAATATTTTGATTGGAAAATGCAACCAGTGAAATGGCAACCGTAATTAAAACGATGGTGACAGTATGATTAAAAGGTAAATCAAGCATATGGATAAGATTGAATAAATTGCTTTAATTCTATTCATCATGCCATTTTTTTAAATTTAATTGTTATTAATATAATAATTCTGACAAATTTAGTTGAATTTTAAATATTATCCCCGATCTTCAGTTAAAATAGAGTCTTCAGCTTGAGGAAAAATTGTTATGTCGACTGAGAACACCAGCACTGCAGTTGCTGAAGAAATTCCAAATTTATTAATTACACCAACTGCGCAAGAGTATTTGTTTGAACTTTTAGAGAAGCAAAATACTCCTGGTATCGCGGTACGTGTTTTCGTAGAACATCCGGGTACACCACGTGCTGAATGCTGCATGGCGTATAGTGCACCAGATGAAGTCGTTCCAACCGACTATAAACAAGAATATCCAAAATTTGCTGCATATATTGATACACCATCAATCCCATACTTATTGGATGCAGTGATTGATTACAACAAAGATCGCTTTGGTGGTCAGTTGACTTTCCGTGCACCTAACTCGAAAGTGCCACGTGTAGGTCCAGATGCATCGATTGAAGAACGTATAACCTATGTATTACAGTCAGAAATTAACCCTGGTTTAGCAGGGCATGGTGGAAACTGTGCATTGGTTGAAGTGGTTGAAGATGCTGAGCATGGTTTAACAGCGGTCTTGAAATTTGGTGGTGGCTGTCAAGGGTGTTCAGCGATTGATGTGACACTTAAACAAGGTGTTGAAGTTACGCTAAAACAGCATATTCCAGAGTTACAACGTGTCGTGGATCAAACAGACCACAGTCAATCTGAAGGCGCTTATATGAAATAAGTCGCCTTTAAATTTACAAAAGCAGATTTGAAAAGCTCCCATTAAAAGGGGGCTTTTTTTTATTGAAAACTGAATAAAATGAGTAATATCAATAAAATTGAAATGTAAAAACAAAACTATAAATGAGAATAGTTATCATAATCTATTGCAAAGTGATTATCATTTGTTACAATGCGACACAATTCGAACAAGATCTCTCCACACATTCTTTGGTAATTACACAATGCAAAAGACATTTTTAAAATCTAAGTTAGCGTTTGCTGTCCTAACCACCATGTCGGTTTCAAGTTTTGCACAAGAGCAAATTGGTCAAGATACTAATGCAAAACAAGATACAACTAAGTTAAAAACAATTGTCGTAACTTCAGCGAGTGGTTATGAGCAAAATATAGCGGATGCTGCTGCTACGATTTCAGTGATTACTGCCGAAGAATTAGAAAAAAAATCTTATAGTGATGTAACTGATGCATTGAAAAATGTTCCAGGTGTATTTGTACAAGGCGGTGGAACGAACCAGACGATCTCCATTCGGGGTATGGGATCAGCTTATACCCTATTTTTAGTAGATGGACGTCCAATGAATGATGGTAGTCTTTTAACAACAAATGGGGGGGTTCAAGGAGCATCAGTAAACTTCTTACCGCCAATAGAATCAATTGAACGTATTGAAGTGATTCGAGGCCCGTCATCCTCTCTATATGGTTCTGATGCTATGGGTGGTGTAATTAATATCATTACTAAAAAGCATCAAGATCGTTTGACTGCAAGTATTCGAACAGAATATATCAAAGCTGGTAAATCGAATGACGTTAACAACGACGCAACCAATACCAGCTTGTATGTAAATGCACCATTAATTGATAAGCTTCTTTCGGTCCAAGTTACAGCTGGTCTTCAAACGATTGAAGAAAGTTCATTACAAAAAAATACAGCCGAAACAGGTGAGAGTGAACCAGATTTTCAAAAAACAAATCTAGGTACAAAGTTTGTTTTTACACCAGATGAAAAAAACACACTCACTGCTGAATATGTAAGAACTCAACAAGAGCGTACACACAACCCAGGTAAAAGTTATACCCAGTATGTTTCAGTAACGGGTCCTAAAGTTGATATTGATGGTAAAGATTTCGTTCTATCTAATGGAAATTATTATCCAGCATATAATACGAATAATCGTAATGATGATGGTGAGCTAATCTATCGTTCAGATGTCGTACCGAATACAGGGACTTACTCCGAATTAGAAAAAAATAATTTTAGTCTTACTCATGATGGTGATTACGACAATCTAAAACTTACTTCTTACTTGCAATATGATAAAGATAAAAATAATGCAATTACAGGGCGTACTGTGGGTAAAGTTCAAAATCCAGGTGGGATTTTATTTGAGACTATCACAGCCAATACACAAGGAACGTACTTTTTCGAAGATCATAGTCTGACCATTGGCGGGCGATATTTAAAAGAAAATCTTGAAGATGGTACAAGTAACCAAAATGCAGCGATGGCTGGTAAAGTCACTAAAATGGATCGATATCAATGGTCTATTTTTGCAGAAGATACTTGGAATGTCAGTGATAAGTTAGCACTAACCTTAAGTGGTCGTTTCGATGAAAATGAGTTTTTTGGTGATAATTTCAGTCCAAAGGCATATGCAGTTTATAAAGCTACAGACAACGTGACTTTAAAAGGAGGTGTAATTTCAGGCTATAAAGCGCCGAGCTTACGTAATTCTTCTCCAGATTACATGCTGAACTCAATGGGCGGGGCAATTATGCCAAACCCAAATTTAAAGCCAGAAACCAGTTTAACGTATGAAACAGGTTTTGCATTCACTCATCCTGAATTGGGTTTATCTGCAAGTCTTATGGTCTATCAAACTGACTTTAACGATAAAATTACTCGATCTGGTCGTTTAGATGGTAGTCGACTTCCCCCAAAAAATGACGGTGAGCCGCCTTACACTCAATCTGAAATTAATGATTTCGTTAATAGCAGTGCTTTCTATCAGTCCAACCCTAATCTGCCATATAACGCAAATGGTTATACACTCAACTATAACATTGATAAGGCCGAAATTAGAGGGCTTGAACTGACCACAGATTACAACATTACAGATTACTTAAAATATAGACACTCTTATACATTCACAGATAGTGAGCAAAAATCTGGACAGTATGAAGGTAAACCATTGAATAATTTGCCTAAACATATGTTTAATGCAGGCTTGGATTGGGACTTTAATGATCAATTGTATTTATGGACTCAATTGAATTATCGTGGCAAAACAGTGGGTGATACCGATGGAGATAAAACACCAGCTTATACATTTGTAGATGTTGGAGCTGTGTATAAGTATAGTGACCAATTCCAGCTATCTACTGGTGTATATAATGTTGCAAACAAAAATGTACTGAAAGATGGAAATGATTGGGTGCTTGATGGTCGACGTTACAGCTTTGCCTTGAATTATAAGTTTTAATGTCTTGTGCTTGGAGTGAGAGCGAGAATCTCACTCCAAGCTTTGAATAGTCGAGTTTAGAAGGAAAATAATGAAGCGCGTCGATGGCTATGTGGTTGACACCATCTATCCTATGTTTTTTTATCCAGAGATGCAGCCAATTTGGCTGAGTACAATCAGCCAATTTCAAGGTTATATAGCGCCAGATATATCTCAAAATTTTCGATATTTAGAGTTAGGTTGTGGTTGTGGTCTTAACTTGATTGTGGCAGCAATTGCAAATCCGCACGCTGAGTTTGTCGGAGTGGATTTTAATGACAAACACATACAACGAGCTACAGAGCTTGCTCAATCCTTACAGTTAAGCAATATAAGATTCTTAAATATAGACTTTGAAAAATTTAACAAAAATAATAATGAAGTGTTTGATTTCATTGTCTGTCATGGAGTGTATTCTTGGGTTTCTGAACACAATCAATATTTTATTAGGCAGATTCTAGATAAATCTTTAAAGGACCAAGGGCTATTCTATTTACACTATATGTGCTTTCCTGGATCCGCTACTTTACAGCCTATTCAAAAAATCTTTAACTTGGTTGATAAAAATACGTCTCAGCAATCTGCTCAAAGTATTGAATTGTCTACAGCACTAGTGAGTGAATTAAATCGGAGAGGCGCTTTTATTGGATATGACAAAATACAAGGAATTGTGAATACATTAAAAAATGATACCAATTATCTCGCTCACGAACTTTTAACTAATTATTGGCAACCCCTTTATAGTGTAGATGTACATGAGATTTTAAAGATCGAAGCTGATCTATCATATATTGGGAGTGCAGTTCCAACTGAAAACTTAGATTCTCTTAGCATTCCAGTCGACTTGCAACAGTTGATATCAGATGTGAATATTTCGAATACAAAAGAGTATCTAAAAGATATTGCTCGGGATTCAAAGCAGCGTATGGATTTGTTTCAAAAAAAATCAGTGAATTACCGTTTTGAAGACCATTTAGGAATTTTACATAAGATTAGATTAGATCTTATTCTTAACAATGAGCGATTGGATAATATTAATTTAAAAACATCAATTGGCCCAATTCAAGCTCCGAAGGAGGTGATCAGTGCAATTATTGAAAGTTTAAGAACAGGTTCTAAAACTTTTCAACAGTTACATCACCTTCCTTGTTTTCAGCAAAATTTAAAACTACTTGTTGAGAGTATATTTTTATTGATGAATTGCCATTATATCTACCCTATAAGCGAGCATAGAAAATCAAAGGACCTACGTAAAATAGAACGTCTCAATTCATGGCTGAGTGAGCATCAAATTCAGATTCAAATACCGACGACATATTTCTAATAAACCGCTCTAAGGAGCGGTTTTATAATTAAGATGTGAGAATACTTAGTGCAGATTCAGAATAGTAGAATTTTTCAAGATATACACGTGCACGTTGTTTAAGGTGTTCACTAGAAATCATATGCTTAATTACGGGGCAGAGTAGAGCACTTAATTCATTTTGAACAAGGCTTTCGTTGATATTGATATCTTGCATGATCAGATCAAAAGAGCGGTCTTGATTATGGCAATACCACGTGTAAATACCATCGTGTACTTGTTGCTTTAGATATTCAGTTTGACGGAGGTTGTCCCAAATATCATGTCCCATTGCCACAGTATTTGGTAGATCATTGATCTCAACATAGTTTTTAACAGCAGAGAGTGGGACTTGCTTTATTTTGTGCCAAAGATTGGCTTGAAAGTGGTATAGCTTATTATCATCAAAGTGTTGGTTAATCACTTGTTCGCTAATTTGACTGATCTTGATAATATTTTTTTGAAGATAATGTTTGACCGTATCATCAAGATTTGAATCAGTGACACTTTCAAGAACTGATTTCCCCATTTTCATAAAGCGGCCGACACCGGGTACTTTTTTATTCATCACTGAATTATCAATATAATCCTGAATAGAATGATGGATTAACTCGGTGAGCATACTCGAAAATGCGGGATTGTTCACAATACGTTTAATTAGAGCTTGGCGGTGAGCACTTTTAGATGAAATATAAAGTGCAATTCGATCAATGGTGTGAACCGAGATAATATCTTCGATTTGAGTCGTTTCATTAAGCGGGTGAACCAACGCAAATCGAATATGCTCCGCAATCTGTTGAATGAGAGAATCAGTTGTAGGTGTATTCAGAATTTGTTTTTGAAGCAGTGCATTAATCGCCTCGAAAGACCAAATTTGCCTTAAAGGTTGTTTTCGAAACCATTGATAAAAATATAAAAATTCATTTTCAATGGTGTCATCTTGAGAAAATTCATGATCAAGAAATGCCAAATGTGCCTCAATCAACTGTTCGATTTTAGGATTTTTTTCCATGAAAATTCTCAATATCCTTAATTTGACGATGACGTTTTAACGGTATTCATCTTATTTAAAAAACTTAAGTAATGTTGCGCCACAAGATCAGGTGTTTCTACGATAGGTGTATGACCAATTTGATCTAATAGAATAGGGGGATGTGCTTTTTTTAAGGCGGTCCCTAATTCATGTGCAACTTCAACATTTACTATCTGATCTTGTTTTCCCCACAAAATCAATGTTTCAACCTCAATATTTTTTAACAATTGAGCAAATGATTCAACGGTGTACTGTTGATTGAGTTTTACAAGCTGATGAATCAGCTCAGATGTATCCGCCGCGCGTTGAATAAGTGCTTGCTCTTGTTGTTTCTTGATTAAACTGGGTACGAAGGGAGCTTTATGCATGACTCTCCTAGAAACATAATTCAAGTCACCAGGTTGTGAGATTAAAAGCTGCTTTAAATAAATTGGGTTATTGAGGAAGAATGTTTTGTTGCTTCTGAATAATCCACCGGCACTGATCAGAAATAAACTTTTCATTTCTTGAGGATATTTAGCAGCATACATCAGTCCGATTGATCCACCGACAGAGTGACCCGCTAGATTAAGCTGGTTTTCAATGCGTAATGCTTCTGCAAAACGACGTAACTGTTCAGTCAGATGAGGAAGTGATAAGTCAAATCCCTTCGGTGTTAGCGTTTGTCCACTTCCAGGCAAGTCAACGATAATGACGCGATATTGCTGTGTGAGATTCCGAGCTACATGATTCCAACTGTCTCGGTTCATGCCTATACCATGAATTAACAGTAAGGCAGGTCGATCAGCAGGACCACCTTCGCTATAAGACCACACAACATCACCGACGCGAATTGTTTTATTGGATAGTCCTGCCCAAGCACGTTCTTCATTTAAAACTTTTTGATAGTCGATGAATTCAACAGTATTTGCTCGGGTAGATGAGATGCCGAGGCTGAGCATTAACGTGAGTAAAATGCAAAATAAATGTTGATGCTTTAATGTGGGTAAAGGAAGATGAACAAACATGCAGGTGAAATCCCTTAAAACAGGGCGACATTATAATCAAGTGACTTTTATAAAGTAGTAGTTAAAAGTAAAAAATAAATCCTATTTTTGTGATAATTGATTCTCGATTTAAATAAGTTTTACTTCAAAAACATAAATTTAAGCGCTGAATCAGCTGCTAAAGTGTTTAGTAAGGAATGATCATAATCATCAGATTTGAAGAAATTGAAGATATTTTTAGCAATTAACAAAAATTGTAACAGAGTTTAAATTTTGTCAGTGACAATCAAAAAGCACAGTATTAAAATTACCTCAAACCTTGATAAACCATGGATACAAGATGCTAACTGCACAAGAAGCTTTAGAACATTTAAAAATTGGTAATCAACGTTTTGTTGAAGGTCAAACCAAGCATCAACGATTATTGACGCATCATGAGCGTGCTCAGATGGCTGAAACTCAAGAGCCATTTGCGATTGTATTAGGATGTTCTGATTCACGTGTTCCAGCTGAAATGGTTTTTGATCAGGGCTTAGGTGATTTATTTGTTATTCGTGTAGCAGGCAATATCGTAGCTCCATCTCAAGTTGGAAGTGTGGAGTTTGCAGCCGAAAGTTTTAATTGTCCTTTAGTGATTGTATTGGGTCATACACATTGCGGCGCAATCGACTCAACGATTGAAGCATTACGTAATCCTCAACAACCGCCATCTGTTAATTTGATGTCTATTGTCAATCGCGTACGTCCATCAGTCGAAATTTTAATGCAAACTGAGTTAAAAGATGATTTGAAAAAGCTTTCAGTACACGCGGTTCGCTCAAATGTTTTTGCTTCAGTTAACCAGTTGCGCCATGGTTCTGCGGTGTTGGAAAACTTGATTGCACAAGGTAAATTAAAAGTTGTAGGTGCAGAATACTCACTTGAAACAGGTGAAGTTACATTCTTTGACTTCTAATATCAGCATTTTAAAAAAGCCAGCTTAAGCTGGCTTTTTTATTGATTGGGATTTATGGATCTATATGTCTATAACTTTATAGAGCGCCTTTAATATAAGGATATGCATTATTTAAGAGTTTAGGTTGAGCTTGTTCATTAGGATGAATCAGATCTTTTTGCATGAGTTTATTATTTCCAGCAACACCTTCTAGAAAAAAAGGGAGCAACTTCACATTAAATTGCTGGCTCACAACTTTATAATTATTTTCAAAGGCTTTGCTATACGCTGAGCCATAGTTTGGAGGAATCTTCATGCCAAATATGAGTACTTTGGCATTAGATTTTTGGCTCAATTGAACTAATCGAGTTAGGTTTTGTTGAATCATTTTTGGAGGTTGACCTCGTAAACCGTCATTACCTCCCAATTCAATTACGACAATATCTGGTTTGTGTGTTTGTAGCAATTTAGGCAAACGTGCTAATGCACCACTGCTTGTTTCACCACTGACACTTGCATTGACCACTCGATGTTGTTTCGGATACTGTTGATCAAGACGTTTTTGCAAAAGATTGACCCAACCTTTCTCGGTGGGTACGCCGTAACCAGCACTTAAACTATCACCAAGAATAAGGATAGTTTTTGCAAAGCTATTGATCGGTAAAAGAAACAGACAACTGCAGATAAATAAAAAGGCAGTTTTTCTCAACGTAACAATATTTAAACTTTGACTGATTTGCATAAAGGCTTTCTATGGTTCGTAATGACTCAACTTCTTCAATCATGCCACAAGCGTTAATTTCTGCACAGCAATTGACACAAACGATACAGATCCAACAAAAAAAGTTGACGATTTTTGAGAATCTAAATCTACAAATTTATCCTGGCGAGCAAGTCGCAATCACAGGCAGATCGGGTTCTGGAAAATCTACACTCTTGGGAATTCTGGCGACATTAGATCAGCCAAGTTCAGGAACATTGTCGATTAATGGTATAGCAGTTGAGCAATTAAGCGAAGAGCAACGCGCTCAAATTAGACTTGAAAATATTGGTTTTGTATTTCAATCCTTTCAGCTTTTACCTTCTTTATCTGCGCTTGAAAATGTCATGTTACCGCTGAGAATTCAAAAGAATTTTGATTATGCCAAAGCAGAACAACAAGCCCTTTATTGGTTGAACAAAGTGGGTTTAGATCGTCAAAGTACTCAAACACCTAAAGTACTGTCTGGGGGAGAACAACAACGCGTAGCAATTGCACGCGCTTTAATTGCTGAGCCCAAAATTGTATTTGCGGATGAACCAACGGGAAATTTAGATGGGACGACAGCCCAGGAGATTGAACAGCTTTTATTTGATTTGAATCGGGAGCTGGGCACTACATTGGTTTTAGTCACCCATGATCAAAAGCTAGCACAAAAATGTGAGACGCATTATGAATTGATCGATGGTCAATTAGAAAAAGTGCAAGGCGCTTCAGCTTCTGGAGAGCGTGTATGAGTGCGCTATTCAAACCTTTGTTGAAGCAAAGTTTTGCTAGCACAGGGATTTATTTGCTCATTTTTGCATTGAGTCTCGCGATTAGTGCGACAACCGCTTTAAAGTTCAGTAATGATCAGATTCAACAAGCTGTTTCATTGCAGGCTGCTAAGCTTCAAGCTGCAGATCTAGTGTTGAGTGATCAATATCCGCTCAATGAAAAATTTAAACAGAAGGCGAACCAACTCAATCTACAACAGTCCCAAGTGACGGTTTTTGGTTCAATGGCACATACTGATGAACAATTTGTCATGGTGAATGTCAAAGCGATTGAGTCCAATTTTCCGCTACGTGGTGAACTCATTATTCAACCTGATCAAACTGCTATTCGGTCAGAAGAGGTATGGCTGAGTCAACGTGCTTTAGATTTATTAAATGTCAAAATAGGGGAGAGGGTTCAAATCGCAGATGCGAGTTTTACAGTCACAGGAGTCACTGAAAAGGATTCTAACCAAGAACTCGGATTTTCAGCCTTTTCACCTACAGTGATCATTTCACAATCTGATGTTGCGGCAACCAATGCGATTCAGCCTGGAAGTCGTATCGAATATCGTCTGCTTATGTCTGGTGAGCCGAATAGACTTAATGAGTTTACGGCTTATTTTGATCAGCTCTATCCTAAAAAAATGATTGAACCAAATGCAGATGATCAGCAAGCAATGGAAACCCAAAGCTCAATTCGCTTGAGAACTGCGGATGAGGCGAATACCCGCTTGATGCGTCCAATTGAAAATCTAGATACTTTTTTACAGCTTGCAAACATTCTTACAATTTTACTGTGCGGTATTGCAATTGCATTGACCAGTCAACGGTACGTTCAACAAAATCAAGATCATGTTGCTTTAATGAGATGTATGGGGGCTGCAAAGTTCCAAATTCTTAAGAACTATATTGCATTGCTTATGATTGCCGTCGCAATTGCGATGTTCATCGGTACTGGATTAGGGATTGGTCTAGGCTATATTTTATTGCAGTTTATGTTACAACTAATTCCGCATTTAGACATCCAATTTAGCTTGTTTGATTTGGTTTTGGGTCCTTTGCCGATTGCAATATTCACCAGTGTCATTGTGATGTTTGGATTTATTGTCCCAAGTTTGATGCAGCTCTTAAATACGCCTCCAATTCGTGTTATCCGTGAGGATGTTAAATCTACGCGTTCTCTCTTGACCTTATTGGGAGCGGGAGCTGTAAGTCTTATTTTATTTTGTATTTTGCTCACTCAAAATTTACAGCTCTCATTGCTCGTTATCGGTACGATCCTCGCATTGTGTGCAAGTATGTTCAGCATAGTTTGGTTGCTATTAAAGATGATCAAATCTTTGAAAAATAGATGGTCAGCCTATGTACGTGTACCTAATCAAACAGCACTTCAAATTACTGCACTTGCATTAGGTCTGAGCCTGATTACAGTTCTTGTAGTATTAAGGACGGATCTATTAGATCGTTGGCAGCAACAGTTACCTGAAGGTACGCCAAATCAATTTATTTATGGTCTTCCTCCATATGAAGTTGAGCAATTTAAAGCTCAGATCGAAAAAGAAGGTTGGCCAAGTACACCCTTGTATCCGAATATCCGCGGACGCCTAATTAAACATAATGGTCAGCCATTTTCAGAATCATTAAGAGCGCAAAATAACTCACTCAGACGAGAGTTGAATTTGACTCAAGCTCAAGGCTATCCAGAAGATAATGTCATTGTCAGTGGACAGCCGCAATTGCAGCAGGTGGGAGATGTTTCTGTTGAAGCAAATCTTGCTGAAGAGTTAGGGATAAAAGTGGGTGATCAACTCAGCTTTAGCTTGCCAGAAGGTGAACTTCAAGCCAAAGTTGTAAATTTAAGAACAGTCGAGTGGGAAAGCTTCAGTCCAAATTTTTTCTTCATTTTTGCACCGAATACGATGGATGAAAATGCTGGAAGTTATTTAGGAAGTTTTTTTGTACCTCAAGATCAAAAATCCAAGTTGGTCAATCTAATTCAGCAGTTCTCAAATACTGTATTTATCGATGTTTCCTTAATTTTAGAGGAAATTAAGAACTTAGTATCCGTACTGGTTCAAATTATTACCATTCTTGCGCTTCTCGTGAGTGTTTCAGGTTTTTTGGTGTTGATTGCTTGCATTAATTTATTGATGGATGAGCGAAAGCGAGAAGTCGCGATTTTAAGATCATTTGGCAGCTCAAAATCCAATTTGAAAAATATGTTGAGTTTAGAAATTGGATTTATCGGCTTTATGGCTGGCTTAGTATCGTGTTTTTTTGCTGAGGTCATCAGTGCGATCGCCAGTTATAAAATGGATCTCGCAATACAACCGCATTGGGAAATCTGGGTGATTCTACCCATGAGCATGATGATCTTATGTGCGCTGATTGGTCGTTATCGTTTAAGCTACTTAACTGAGATTCCTCCTTTAAAAAGCTTGCGCGAACTTAATCAATCATAAAATTTATGAGGTCTAAAAAATGCAATTGGAATTAGTATGCCAATTGCATTTTCATTTGCTTCAACATTTCAGCCCAAATGGATTGTATTCCGCTCACTAAGCCTAAGTTATATTGATACATGAGCCAACATAAGAAGATGCCTAGAGGAAGTACCACGATGGTAGTGGTGAAGCCTAGTCTAAATCGTTGACCGATGTACCAACATAAAGACATGACTGCACCCATCAACATTCCACCAATATGCGCTGCATTATTTATTCCAGGGATCATGAATCCCATACCAATATTTAATGCCAAGATGATCAGCAGCGATTTACGATCAAAGAGAAATTGTTGTTGTGGTAAAGGGGGAAAAAGAGATAAGAGCGTTAAAGCACCACCTAAACCCATAACGGCACCTGATGCACCTGCGGATACACGTGGAAATAAATCATGGTTGACATGCTCCAATAGCTCGTAACTATTCCGAATATCAATCAGCCCACTGACCAAGCTTCCCATAATGCCTGCTAATAGATACAAGCCTAGAAAATAAACATGCCCAAATGTTTTCTCAGCGACATTGCCAAAGATATACAATGCCCACATATTGAGCATTAAATGAATAAGACCAAAATGAAAAAATGTACTGCTGAAGATCCGAAGGGGTTCCTCTAAATAAGTCAGCGGTGCATAATCAGCACCCCAGCGTAAAGCATCTATTGTTGCTGGGTTTGATACATCCACACCGCTAAAGATTTGCCAGATAAAAAGTCCAACATTCAGTGTAATGAGTAAAAACGTAATCTGACTTAAGGGTAGACGTGATTGGCTTTGAAATTGGGGTGGTTGCATTTCAGTCATGTCATTGTATTCTGTGATAATGATATGGATTAAGGTCAAGCATGCACTAAGCTAACAAAAGGAGCAACACACTGACATGAAAGCATTTATTGTTCGAACTTTATTGGTCATTGTCAGTATCATCCTTGTAATTCAACTATGGATTTTTTCAAGTCTTGCATGGTGGAGAACCAATGCTGTTGATACAACGATGCTCATGCGTTGGACATATTGGACCGACAGTTCGAAGCCTATTCAGCATCAATGGCGTGATTATGAGAATATCAGTGATCATCTGAAACGTGCGATTATTGCAGCTGAAGATGCTAAATTTATGCAACATCATGGTTTTGATTTTGACGGCATAAAACATGCTTTGGAAAGAAATAAAGAAAAAGAACAAGTGGTTGCGGGTGGATCTACCATTTCCCAACAATTATCCAAAAATCTATTTTTATTTAATAAGCGTTCTTTTTTACGTAAAGGACAAGAGGCTGTCGCCACAGTCATGATGGAGCGTATGTGGTCAAAACAACGCATTCTTGAGGTATACATGAACTCCATTGAATTTGGAGATCATATCTTTGGTGTGGAAGCTGCAGCACGTCATTATTTTGGAAAATCTGCAAGCAGTCTAACACGTGAGCAAGCCGCATTTTTGGCAGCGATCTTGCCGAATCCGCGTTATTATCAACACCACCGTCAAGATCGTAAACTCAAAAATAAACAGCGAATTATTTTGCGTTACATGAATGCTTCAAGAATTCCGTGAGATGGACTTGTTTAAAAAACTCTCGTGAGATCAAAAATGCACAGTGATCATGTGCATTTTTTATGAAATTGTCATAAATTTGAAGCATACTTAAGACAGATCTTTAGCATGCAGGTTTGTGGTATGAATACCGCGATGACAAATACTCCAACTGAATATACTTATAATGAACGATATATCAATCGTGAACTTTCGATTTTAGACTTTCATCTTCGTGTTTTAGAACAAGCGGTTGATCCATTGCATCCATTACTTGAGCGAATGAATTTCTTATTGATTTTTTCAAGAAATATGGACGAATTCTTTGAAATTCGTGTTGCGGGTGTCATGGAGCAATTGGAGCTCGGTAATGAAAGCCGTAGTCCAGATGGTTTAACACCAAAGCAAGTTCTTGAGAAAATTTCACAGACTGCGCATGCTGCAATAGAGCGTCAATATCGTATTTTGAATGATGAAATTTTTCCAAAATTACGTGAAGAAGATATTTGCTTCTTACGTCGAGGAGAGTTGACACCTGCTCAATCCCAATGGATTAAAAAATATTTTCAGGAACAAGTTGCGCCAGTACTTACTCCAATTAGTTTAGATCCAGCACATCCATTCCCGCGTCTAGTCAACAAATCACTCAACTTTATCGTCACTCTAGAAGGTAAAGATGCTTTTGGACGACAGATTGATTTAGCTGTTGTCCCTGCGCCACGTTCTTTACCACGTGTGGTTCGTTTACCTGACGAGTTAACCGATGGTAAAGAACACCACGTGATGCTGTCAGCGATTATTCATGAGCATGTCTCTGATTTATTCCCAGGAATGACTGCGACAGGTTGCTATCAATTCCGTGTGACGCGAAATGCGGATTTAGCCCTTAATGAAGATGTCGAAGATTTGGCAAAAGCATTAAAAGGGGAGTTAAACTCTCGTCGATTTGGACGTGCTGTCCGTTTAGAAGTGACAGAAAATTGCCCAAAACATATTTATGATTACCTTCTCAACGAATTCGACTTGCATGAAGAACAATTATATAAAGTTGATGGACCTGTGAACTTGGCACGTTTAGTGTCTAATTTTAAACGTCCGCATTTGAGATATGACTCACATACGCCGGTCATTCCTAAAGTATTAAAGAAGTCTGAAAATGTTTTTTCTGCAATGAAGAAACAAGACATTCTTTTACATCATCCATTTGAATCATTTGCTCCAGTTATTAATTTATTACGTGAGGCAGCACGAGATCCACAAGTTTTAGCGATTAAGCAAACATTATATCGAAGTGGGCCTGATTCTGAGATTGTTCAAGTGTTGGCTGAAGCTGCACGTAATGGTAAAGAAGTCACAGCTGTCATTGAACTTCGAGCGCGATTCGATGAAGAGTCAAATATTGCGGTAGCAAATGTTTTGCAAGAGGCTGGTGCTGTGGTGGTTTATGGCATCGTAGGCTATAAAACACATGCAAAAATGATTCTCGTTGTGCGCCGTGAAAATAATAAATTGGTTCGTTATGTGCACTTAGGTACAGGGAATTATCATGCAACCAATGCCCGGATCTATACCGATTACGGATTGATGACAACGGACAAAGAGCTTTGTGAAGATGTGCATCGTATATTCCAAGAGTTGACTGGAATGGGCAAAATGGCAAAATTGAAGAAATTACTTCATGCGCCATTTACGTTGCATACACAGTTAATTAGTTATATTGATGAAGAGATTGCTCACGCCAAAGCGGGTAAGCCAGCTCAGATTATTGTGAAAGTGAATGCGCTGACTGAAGTGCAACTGATTAATAAACTTTATGAAGCATCACAAGCTGGTGTGCAGATTGATTTAATCATACGTTCAATTTGTTGTTTAAGACCAGGTTTGCCAGGGCTTTCTGAGAATATCCGTGTGCGCTCTATCGTTGGACGATTCTTAGAGCACACACGTGTGTATTATTTTGGAAATGCAGGGCAACCACGACTGTATTGTTCAAGCGCAGACTGGATGGATCGTAATTTATTTAATCGTGTTGAAGTTTGTTTCCCTGTTGAGGATCCAACTTTGAGAAAGCACATTTATCAACATGGTTTATTGAATTATATGAAAGATAATCAACAAGCTTGGTTGTTAAATGGTGATGGAACTTGGTCACGTGCGCAATGCGATGAAGGTGAGACTCCTCATAATGCGCAACATAAATTGCTTGAACTCTTTAAATCTTAAATGATTTTTATAAAAAAAAGGAGCCAAATGGCTCCTTTTTGTGATGACTTATTAGCAAATATCAGCAGTAATGCGCTGTAGAATTTGTAAAAGGACATCAAATTCGCTTTGCAATGGCGTACTTTTACGCGTCACTAATGACAGAATGCGTGAAGGGGCATTCTCAATTGGGCGGATCACCAATTGATCATTATTTTTCAGCATATGTGTATTTACCGCAATCTGAGGTAGTAATGTAAAGCCCAGATTAGAACTCACCATTTCAACCAAGGTTGGTAATGAGCTCGCTTTAAGGCGATGATCATTCTTGCGTTCACCGATAGGGCATACACTTAAAGTATGGTCTCTTAAGCAATGACCTTCTTCAAGCAACATGAGGTGTGTCAAATCAAGGTCTTCTAGAGATTTAGCTTGCGCCGTTTTGTGGTCAGCTTTGTTTGCAACTAAGTACAAACTCTCTTTCGCAACTTCAGCGACTTTTAAGCCACGTGTGTCGAATGGGAGCGCTAACATGATCATGTCTAAATTGCCATGTTCTAGCTTTTCAACCAAATGTTCACTCTGTGCTTCATGAAGATGTAGTTGAATTTTAGGCAGCTCTTTATGAACTTCTTCTAACAATTGCGACAAAATAAATGGTGCAATCGTTGGAATAATTCCTAAATGAAGATCACCAGTAAGTGGTTCGCTCATCTCACGGCTCAGTCGCATGAGATCTTGAGCATCAGCAAGAAGGACACGTGCTCGTGCAACCACTTGCTCACCGAGAGGGGTTAAACGTACATTTTGGCGATCACGTTCAACGAGAACGCCACCCAATAAACGCTCGAGCTCCATAATCCCGCCAGAAAGCGTAGACTGAGTAACGAATGAGCGACGTGCTGCTTCTGTAAAATGCAACGTCTCAGACAGAGTCACGAGATATGACAGCTGTCTTAGGGATGGTAATGCAGCCATAGTGTCCTAGTGTTTATCATTTAAAATGTTTTGCAAACAAACCACTCAGTTGTGGGATGAAATGCGCAGGAATATCATGCCCCATTCCTTCGATTAATTCAAACTTTGCGCCTGATATTGCTTTTGATACTGCCTTGCCGTGGCTAAAAGGGAGTAGACGATCCTTTGAGCCATGTACAACCAGTGTTGGCTTTTGAATTTGCTTATCGATAGAAACTAATGAGCCTGTACATAATATTGCTAAAAACTGTTGAAGTACACCCGCTGGATGATAACTACGCTTATATAATTTACGCGCGTTTTGAATAACTTCCAATTGATTGACGTAACCAGGTGAACCAATCGTCTGAATGACTTTAATACTATGATTTACAATACCATCTTCATCATTCGATGCAGGGCGACCAATAAGACTAAATAATTGTTTTGGAAATGGTGGCGGAAGAAATGGCTGATTATTACTGGTAAATAATAATCCTAGTTTATCCACTTTTTCTGGATATTTTGCTGCCAATATCTGAGCGATCATTCCCCCCATTGATGCACCAATAATATGCGCTTTTTCAAGACCTAATCGTTCAATGAGTAACGCTACATCTTCAGCCATATCATATAAATTGTAAGGAGAGCCTTGATTTCCTAGACCAAAAGCAAATCGACCCATAAGTTTAAATGTATTGAGGCGAGGTCCCTTGTGCTTAATTTTTGTTGAGAGGCCAATATCTCGGTTATCGAAACGAATGACTCTGAAACCTTGGTCTATTAAAGATTTGCAAAAAAAATCTGGCCAAAAAAGCATCTGCGCACCCAGTCCCATGATGAGAATAATCGTAGGATGTTCAGCCTTGCCTCCAACTTCAATATGAAGGTCGATCCCATTGCCTAGACTCACTTTACTTTCTTGCATGAATGGAGCATAAGGTGAAACTTGATATTCTAGTGCGTTATTCATTTTTATTGTGTCCAAACTAAAAGGGTACTTTCATTTGAAAATACCCTAAATCTTTGAATAATTAAACGGCAGCTGGAATTAAATCTGGAACCAGTTTGGTCAATGTTAAACGTTGCTTCGCTGCTGTTGGTCCAAGTAGCACAAATCCACGAAGCGTTGATTCTTGGTCAAGTGCTTTAGCAATCATTCCGTCATCGAGTTCTTCAGTTTCCCAAGTTGCCTCTACACCTTGAGGTACAGGTAATACAGTCAGTGGTGCAGCAGGAGTTTTCACTGCAACTGGCATCGCTGGATAATGAACTTGTGTATTTTCACCAGACAATGTTTTAGCTAAAGCACGTGCTTGTTGCATAATTGGCATGACATACGGAAGCAGTAAACCATTTACTTCTGCACAATCACCTAATGCATAAATATCGGTTTTATTGGTTTCCATTAAAGTGTTAGTCACAATCCCACGGCTGGTATGGATTCCTGCTTCTTGTGCAACTGATGTATTGGGTTGCAGGCCAACAGCAGAAAGAACAACGTCAGCTGTAAAGCTCTGTCCATTTGCAAGCGTTACGGTATAGCTTTCGTCTGAGTTTTTACTTACCCGATCTACGGTGGTACTTAATGCAAACTGAATACCTGTTTCTTCAAGATTTTGCTGGAAAGCATGTGCAACGTGTTCTGGTAGAAGGCGACCCAAAGGTTGTGGGGCAAGATCAATCACAGTCGCTTGATGACCAGTGTTCTGTAAATCGTTGGCAAACTCACACCCAATGAGGCCTGCACCTAAAATGACAACACGCTTGTCTTGTTTAAGGTCGAGCTTAGAGCGAAATTCACGATAATCAATCAGTGAGTTAACTACATGAATATCATCAGCGCCATCACCTGAAATGGCTAAACGAATAGGGTTAGCACCTACAGCTAATATTAATTTGCTGTATATAAGGTTTTCAGCTTGTCCATCTTTTGTGTAGGTCAATTGATGTTGATCTGCAGAAATTGAAGTTACAGTCGCATGATGAATAATTTGCATATTCAATTGCGCAGACATTTTCTCAGCATCACCTAAGGCAATTTGCTCTGGCGCTTTTTTACCTACAAGTGCATTAGATAAAGTTGGTTTTGCATAGTTCACCGCATCATCTGAGCAAATCATAACAAGTGCTTGTTCAGCATTTAGTTTGCGAAACTCTCGCGCTAATGTGTAACCTGCCATGCCAGAGCCAACAATGATGATCGGTTGCATAGTACTCTCCAATACTGATAATTTTTTTAGTAAATAAGAAAAAAGACCATATCAAAATGGTCTTTAAAGGAAATCTGTATTAGATTTCAATCATTTCAAAATCTGCTTTTGATACGCCGCAATCTGGGCAAGTCCAATCATCTGGAATATCTTCCCATTTAGTGCCTGCAGCAATGCCATCTTGTGGCCAGCCTTCTGCTTCGTCATAAATCCATCCACAAACGATGCATTGATATTTTTTCATTTGATTCTCCAAAAAATACTGACAATTCCATTTATTGGTGTCAGCCAAAATCTTTCTCACACCTAGACTCGAGTGATATGAATTTTTATCGTTCATATTCAAGCAAATTTTTACGCAGTTCGAGGTGGAAAGTAAAGTAAATAACGGAGTTTAGCTGACTAAAAGAGAAGCTGAATGGCAGATTAGGACAAAACGCATGCTAATTATGCTAATGCATGATAGGACTGAGCATTAAATCTTTGAAATATTTGCCAAAATTATATGTATTATGATTTAAAAAAAATTGTCAGACTTTTGTCGCGTATTGATTTACCAGCTATTCATATAAAATTTATACTGTTTGTGTTTTATACTTGTTATTTAATTAAAAAATGGTTTATTAAAAATCAATAAGTTATATTGGTTGGTATTTTTTCTTAGCTCATGTTTGCTATATTTTTTGTCAATAATTCGTTAAAATTCACGCATTCTTTTGTCTAATTTTTATCTCCTATGTCTACTTCTTTGTCTACATCATTGTGGTCACACATTCGTACGGTCCAAGATTTTCCAAAACCAGGAATTTGTTTCTTTGATTTAACTCCTTTGTTCATGCAGAGCATTGCACCTTTAACTGACGCCTTAATCGAAAGTATTCCTGCGGAGCAATTGGCAGTGGTAGAGAGTTTCGTTGCGGTTGAAGCACGTGGGTTTGTTTTGGCGAGTTTGTTGGCGCAACGTACTGGTAAGGGGTTGTTGTTGGTTCGTAAAGCTGGAAAATTACCACCACCAGTAATTGGTGTGGGCTATAGCCTTGAGTATGGCATGGACCGTTTAGAAATGTCTGCGGATGTACAGGCTCAAAAAGTGATTATTGTTGATGATGTATTGGCCACAGGTGGTACATTAAAAGCAGTTAAGCAATTGATGGATAAATGTCAGCACACTGTTTTAGGGGCGAGTATTTTCCTTGATTTGCCAGACTTACACGCGGATTTAGGAATGAATATTTGGTCTGTTTTGGACGATAAATCAAAACCTCAAATTTAAGTCGAAAAGCCTTGTGATTCACAAGGCTTTTTTAATGTGATTGATGATTTGAGTGGCTGACTAATCCGATCAGGTAATTCAGGCGATCAGGGTTTTCCAGTTGATGACGGCCACCAATAATACTTTCAACGTACATGTATGGCTCTAATAAGTCAGAGGTACTATGCATATCAATCAGTTCATCACCAAGTTCGATATAAGCGATTTGAGATGAGGTTTTGGATTGAAGCTCCTCAATTGTAATCGCTGGATAATCAGGATCAAAAGATGGCATTAGGCTCGGATTTGCAATCACAGCAGGAAGTTGAAATCGATTTGACATCTTTAATGCCCAGTAACCACCTAGACTATGTCCTACTAAAATGTCTGGTTTAATTTTCTCGATCATATCGATATAAAAACGTTCAACAGCAGCGTATTTTAAATTTCGATAATCAACATTAATGCAATATTTATTTTTAGAAAGAATTGCCTGAAACTTGGTAGATTCTCTTGAAGAATCTAATCCATGCATAAACAATACTTTAGGGTCTTGAGTGTTCATAAGTCATCATTAAATCCATTCTATTTTTTATGATTGTTGAAAGTATACTTTTCCACAATTTATAGGATGATTGTAGAGTGCTGTATTCAAAGTACAACTTAGCTTTTGGTCTAAGAAATGTTCAGACCTAGACTTTAGTGGATGAAATTAAGCGTTTTTCAAATGGCTGATTATTTTCTAATGCTCAAGTACTTTGAATTCTGCTATGCTATGCAACTTCTTTTTTAAATAAAATTACGAGGCAGAGATGACGCAACAAAACGCTCAATCGACTTCTGAACAAGCCATTTCCGAAAACGATTTAATCGCACAGCGTCATGCCAAGTTAAAACAGATTCAAGATAAGGCTCAAGAGCAGGGCACTAGCCCTTGGCCAAACACGTTTAAGCGTGAACATTATGCACAAGACCTTCAGGATCAGTTTGCTGATAAATCAAAAGAAGAAATTGAAGGCAGTGAAAAAGTTTATGTCAAAGTTGCGGGTCGGGTGATGTTGAACCGCGGTTCGTTCATGGTGATCCAAGACATGACCGGCCGTATTCAGCTTTATGTTGCACGTAAAGAATTATCTGCAGAGACTTTAGACACCATTAAAGGTTTAGACCTAGGTGATATTATTGCCGTTGAAGGTTACATTGGACGTTCAGGCAAAGGTGATCTTTATGTGCATATTGAACATTTTGAACTCCTCACTAAATCACTCCGTCCTCTTCCAGACAAGTTCCACGGTTTAACAGATACAGAAGTAAAATATCGTAAACGTTATCTTGATTTGATCGTGAACGAAGAAACGCGTAAGACTTTTGAAATTCGAGCAAAAGTAGTTGCTGGTATTCGTAACTTCTTGACTGAAAAACGTTATATGGAAGTTGAAACGCCAATGATGCATGTGATTCCAGGTGGTGCTTCTGCGCGTCCATTTGAAACGCATCACAATGCCTTAGACATGCCATTATTCTTACGTATTGCACCAGAACTTTACTTAAAGCGTTTGGTTGTAGGTGGTTTTGAACGTGTGTTTGAGATTAACCGTAACTTCCGTAATGAAGGTGTGTCTACACGTCACAACCCAGAATTCACCATGATCGAATTCTACCAAGCTTATGCAGACTACAAAGACTTGATGGAACTGACAGAGCAAATGCTAGAAAAACTAGCAATTGATATCTTAGGTTCGACAGATGTACCTTATGGCGAAGAAGTGTATAGCTTCAAAGGTCCATTCAAGAAAATCTCAATGTTTGATGCAATTCTTGAACATAACCCACAATTTACACCTGAAAATGTAAATGATCGCGAGTTCTTAGCTGAGTTTGTTAAGAATGAACTTAAAGAGCAAGTGAAGCCAGGTTTTGGTCTAGGTAAGCTTCAAACGATTGTATTTGAGGAAACTGTTGAAACGAAACTTCGTCAACCGACCTTCATTACTGAATATCCTGCGGAAACCTCTCCATTGGCACGTCGTAACGATGACAACCCGCACATTACTGACCGTTTTGAATTCTTCATTGGTGGTCGTGAGCTTGCAAATGGCTTCTCAGAGTTAAATGACCCAATTGACCAGGCTGAGCGTTTCCAAGCACAGGTAGCTGAAAAAGATGCGGGTGATGATGAAGCAATGCACTATGATGCCGACTTCGTTGAGGCGCTTGAATATGGATTACCTCCTACAGCAGGTGAAGGGATTGGTATTGATCGTCTGGTAATGCTATTTGCCAATGCGCCAAGTATTCGCGATGTGATCTTATTCCCACATATGCGTCACAAAAATGCGTAATAGTGAAATTAAAAAAGCCCTTCTTAGAAGGGCTTTTTTAATTTTTCTTAACATAAAATTAAATTTAAATGTTTTTTAGTGTGAGTGTATTTTGAGGCTTTAATCACAAAATATTTAATTAAGGTGATAAAAAATATAGAAAATTATCATTAAAGCTAATCTGTTTAACCAGCTGTATGTTTATCAAAATATTTATACAATGTTGTTAAATGTATCTAATTAAATACTTAATGTAAAGTTAATGGATTTATAAATTAAAAATTCAAATAATCAATAAGATATAATCCTAAATTGATTTGTGATGAACCCGAATAGACTTATAAAAATCCTATCATCGAGCTTAATATTTTCTAGTCCATTGGTCTTTGCCAATGGCATTCTCCTCAACGATGAAAACCTGAGAGATGATTTAAATTGGCTGAATCAACAAGGTGTGATTCAAATAAGCACCTCGACATGGCCGCTAAGTGGTGATGAAGTCCAACGTGCCCTCACCAATGCTAAAATTAACTCCATTGAACAACAAAAGGTTATCCAGGAAGTCGAAAGAGCGATTCAGCAGCAAAATGAAACATTAAAAGTTGATGCTTTCGCTGAGAGTGATCAAAAGAAAATCCCACAATCTTTTGCCGATCATCAAAAAGCACAATATGCGCTTGGTGCAGAGTTAAATCTTGGGGGGCAAAATTGGGATGCGAAGCTCAAAGTTAGAGGTGAAAAAGACCCTCAGATAGACAATGGGCAAGACGTTAACCTAGAAGGCTCATATCTTGCGGGTAAACTTTGGAATCAATGGCTCATTGCTGGTCAGATTCCAACCTACTGGGGGCCTGCACACGATGGTAGTTTGATACGTGGAGATGCAAGTCGATCAGTATATGGTTTCACTCTACAGCGTGCTGAACAGGTTGCTTTTGATCATAAATGGCTCTCATGGATCGGGCCTTGGCAATACCAAGCTTTTGGCGGCCAGTTAGATGATTATAAAGCAGTTCCTGATGCGAAAATTATTGGTTTACGTTTGACCGCACAACCACTACCTTATTTAGAGTTCGGTGCATCACGCATTATTCAATGGGGGGGTGAAGGTCGCCCTGAGGATTTAGGAACTCTCTGGGATGCTTGGATTGGTAAAGATAATGTTTACGGGGATACTGTTAATCCATCTAACCAGATTGCTGGATTTGATGCGCGTTTGAATCTAAGCTATTTATTGAACCAGCCAATCGGCGTCTATGCTCAATACGTGGGGGAAGATGAAGCAGGTGGCTTACCTGCTAAGAAAATGTATCAGGCTGGGGTGGATTATTCTTCATCTTTAAAAAAAATGCCTTATCAGGTTTATGCTGAGTGGGTAGACACCACTACAAATGGGAAGGCCCAAGGAATATCTTATAATCACAGTGTTTATACAGATGGATATTATCAACATGGCTATCCTCTTGCACATGCGATTGGAGGAGATGGTGAGATGATTTCTTTGGGTGGAAATATTCGTTTTGATGCCATGAATAGACTTTCAGGTCGCGTATTATTTGCAAAAGTAAATCAATCAAATCGAGATACCAATGCTGCATTTTCTGAGGAAGATGATATCCAAGCATTAGATTTAACTTGGACGCATTTTGTGAAGCCGAATTTGCCATTAAAGATTAATGGTTGGATTGCAGATTCAGATCGTCATGGTAATGATGCAGGTGCTTCTGTTGGTATTGAAATACCTTTAGATGTCAAAAAACTGGGACGTTAATATTCTTAGATTAGTATTTGAAAAAGCCACCTAAAAAGGTGGCTTTTTTTACATGAGACTTGTTTGTATCCGAACTTTCATTTCTAAGCTAAGTTGCGCGATATAATCCTTCATCCATGGGTAATTCTGTCCCATTGGATTTACTTTAGTGGCTGTGTCTAAAAAACTAAGCTCAGGCTGACTGAATAATTGCTTTTCTAAGCAGTCTTTAAATTGCTCAGCGTTCGCATATAAATCTGTTTCAACTACAAAAAAATGTTTTGGATAATTGTAAAAGGCGTAGCACAAATTAAAAGCTTTTTGATTGCCTTTTAAATGACCAATACTAATTTCACTTCTATGATCTTGATTGCTATGTGTAACGCCAATCAAGAACTTTAGTTTTTGATCAGTATGTTCAACAGCAAACTGTAAGCCAATTTGATCAGCAGTTAACTCGTGCTGAACAAAAATATTTAAAGCAGAACCATTTTCAGTAAACGGTTCTTGTAACACTAGAATTTGATGATGCTGATAAATATGACCAGCAATTTGAGCTCGCTCTAAATGTTGTTTAAGAGATTCAAGGCTAAGCATGGGAGATAAAAATAACTAATTTAGAGATTTTTTATATTGAATGAATCCCGTTTCGGTTGCAACACGATTATACAAAAGTCTAGCATTATCATTGCTTTTATGGGTTAGCCAATACACTCTATCATAACTATTTTTACATTCGTCATAGCTAAATTCTATTAATTTCCTGGCTAAGCCCTGATTTCTATAATTTGCATCAATAAACAAATCTTGGAGATAACAATAAGGGAGTTTAGTCCAAGTGCTTGCGTGAGAAATGAGATGTACAATTCCGACGACGTTTTGATTTTTTATAATGGCATAGCCAAACATATCGGTTTTCGACGCATCAGATAATCGTTTGAAAGTCAGAGCCGCTTGTTGAGGATTCAATTCGGTCTTGTAGAATTCAAGGTAAGCTGACCAAAGGGCTAACCATTCTTGGTATTTTATATTTGAAAGGCCTGTAATTGTTATCATAATTAGATTGTCTCTTTGCTTATATTCTATTTGAGTATATTAATATAAAAAAACGAGATAAAGCTCCGTTGTCTAAATCACTATAATGAATATAAATTTTCAAAAGTGTCATAAGTACACATATTCTAGCTGGTGTTGTCCATGTCATTAAATGAGGAAAGACTTACTCATCTTAAACAGCTTGAAGCTGAGAGTATTCATATCATTCGCGAAGTTGCTGCAGAATTCGAAAATCCAGTCATGCTTTATTCGATTGGTAAGGACTCGGCAGTTATGCTGCATTTAGCGCTTAAAGCATTCTATCCTGCAAAACTCCCTTTTCCACTGTTACATGTAGATACAGGTTGGAAATTTAAGGACATGATTGCTTTCCGCGACAATATGGCTAAGCAACACGGTTTCGATCTTATCGTCCACCAAAATAAAGAAGGTAAGGATGCTGGGATTAACCCATTTGATCATGGTAGTTCGAAATATACTGATATCATGAAAACTCAGGGTTTAAAACAGGCATTAGATAAATACAAGTTCGATGCTGCATTTGGTGGTGCTCGCCGTGATGAAGAAAAATCACGTGCCAAAGAACGTGTGTATTCATTCCGTGATGATAAACATCGTTGGGATCCTAAAAACCAACGTCCAGAACTTTGGAATCTTTACAATGGTAAAGTGAATAAAGGCGAAAGTATCCGTGTGTTCCCATTGTCGAACTGGACTGAGCTTGATATTTGGCAATATATTTACTTAGAAAGTATTCCACTTGTTCCATTGTATTTAGCGGCAGAACGACCTGTTGTTGAGCGTAGTGGTACATTAATTATGGTGGATGATGAGCGTATGCCTTTAAAAGAAGGTGAAGTTCCACAAATGAAATCGGTTCGTTTCCGTACTTTGGGGTGTTACCCATTGACAGGTGCGGTGGAGTCGACTGCTAACACCTTGCCAGAAATTATCCAAGAAATGTTGCTTGCAACGAGTTCTGAGCGCCAAGGTCGAATGATTGACCATGATGAAGCGGGCTCGATGGAAAAGAAAAAGCAAGAAGGTTACTTCTAGAATCTCTCTGCCGCAGCAGTGCTGCTCCTCTCTTTGTAAAAGAGAGGAGTCATCCTCCTTTTTCAAAGGGGGAACGAGGGGGATTCAAATACACCGATTTCAACATATTTGTGGAGCTATGAGCCATGTCTCATCAATCAGATTTGATTAGCCAAGATATCTTGGGTTATTTAAAACAACACGAAAATAAAGACTTATTACGCTTTTTGACTTGCGGTAACGTAGATGATGGTAAATCAACTTTAATTGGTCGTTTACTTTACGATTCAAAATTGATTTATGAAGATCAATTGCAAGCCGTGACACGTGACTCTAAAAAAGTCGGTACAACAGGGGATGCACCTGACTTAGCGCTACTTGTAGATGGTTTACAAGCAGAGCGTGAGCAAGGTATTACGATTGATGTAGCTTACCGTTATTTCTCTACAGAAAAACGTAAGTTTATTATTGCCGACACTCCGGGGCATGAACAATACACACGTAACATGGCTACAGGTGCGTCTACGTGTGATCTTGCGATCATTTTAATTGATGCGCGTTACGGTGTTCAGACACAAACACGTCGTCATACGTATATTGCAAGCTTACTTGGTATTAAGAACATTATTGTTGCGATCAACAAAATGGACTTGGTTGAATTCTCTGAAGCACGATTCAATGAGATTCAAACTGAATATGCAGGCTTTGTTGCACAATTGGGTGACCGTAAACCATCTAACATCATCTTTACGCCGATTTCTGCGTTAAATGGTGATAACGTTGTAAACAAATCTCCAAATACGCCGTGGTACACAGGCGAAACTTTGATGGGTACGCTTGAATCTGTAGAGATTAATCGTACTTCAGCTAAAGCTGACTTCCGCTTCCCTGTACAGTATGTGAACCGTCCTAACCTCGATTTCCGTGGTTTCTGCGGTACGATCGCACTAGGTGATATCAACGTTGGAGATACGATTACTGCGTTGCCATCAGGTAAATCATCTACAGTTAAAGAAATCGTGACTTTTGATGGTAACTTAGAACGTGCAGTTGCTGGTCAAGCAGTGACATTAACGTTAAACGACGAGATTGATATTTCTCGTGGTAACGTACTTGTACGTGGAGACCAAGAAGTACCGGCAATTTCTCGTTCTGTTCAAGCGACTGTTGTATGGATGGCAGATCAACCGCTTGCGATTGGTAAGTTATATAACGTGAAGATTGGTACGCAAACTGTTCCTGCTAAGGTAACAGCAATTAACTTCCGTACAAACGTAAATACGCTTGAAAAAGTTCAAGTTGAAAACTTAGAGCTGAATGCGATTGCGAATGTAACGATTGAATTTGATGCACCAGTCGTATTTGACCGTTATCAAGATAGCCGTTACACAGGTTCATTTATCTTTATTGACCGCTTAAGCAACGTTACAGTTGGTGCAGGTATGGTTGAAGAGGCAGTTGAGTGGACTGCACATAATGAGCCTGTAACATCAGAAGCACGTGCGGCGCGTTTGGGTCAAAAACCTGCTGCGGTAACTGTATCAAATGCTGCAATTGTGAATGCACAAGTATTAGAAAGCTTATTGATCCAACAAGGTGTTGTCGCGATTGCTAAAGCTGGTTTAACTGCTGAGCAAGTTGCATTATTACGTGAAACTGGAGTGGTGGTCATTACTGATACTGCAACAGGTACGGATGCAAGTTTTGAAGTAGAAGCTGCTGAAGAATTGGCTGAGAAGATTGTGGAATTGGTTCGTCTTTAAGATTGACTGATTTAAAAAAACCCGCCTGATGGCGGGTTTTTTTATTTAAAATTCAATAACGACCACACTAGCCCTAATGAGCTAAGATAGAATGAACATTAACGATAAATTCGAGATATGATGAAAATAGTAGCGTATTTGCTTTTGATGCTCTTAACGGCATGTGTTAATGCTCCGATACAACAAAAACACCCTAGTAAAGCTTGTTTAGAATACCAACAAATGATGACAGCGCCTATGCCTAGAGAAGCTATGCAAAAACTGAAAAAAAAATGCTTCGAATCTAAAGAATAGAGATTAACGGTAAAATTGAACTAAAAACTTAAAACATTTTCGTAGAGTAGAAAAGCTAAAAAATAAAATCATCGTTTAAAGTTAAATATTTTTTTATTGCTCATGAGTCTTGATTAAGATGGAAACTAATCCATTCTATTTAATAGTCATTTACTAAGAAAAAATATTAAATCATGCCTCAAGGTTCAAAATTTTAACGATATTGGATTAGTTTTGTGTGCTTGAAACTTGAAAAATATAGGAATAGTGATTGCATTGGTGCTAAATTAAATGAGATGAAATGATTAGGCGCTACAATGAATAAAGCACTCCCAAAATTTCACCCCAAACATCTCAATTGGCTGATGCCGTTAATTTTGTCATGTTTGATGAGTGGTTCAATTTCTTTAATTAATATTGTAATGAATCGTGGAATTTTTGATGGGATCTGGGTGGTCTGGATAAAGACGTGGGCAATGTCTTGGTTAATCGCATTTCCATTGATTTTAATATTTTTACCTGTGGTAAGAAAAATCTTAATGCGTTTTGTAAAAACGATACCATAGCCCTTGAATGAAAGGTTTGATTAGCATTTAAAACAACAATTATAAAATTCTATGATCTTGCAACTGTTAAAAAATCGGGATAATTTTGCAAGTCGATAAAAACTACAACCTAAGGATTGGCATGACATATAACTCAGTATTCAAGGAAAACTTATTTCAGAATCAGGTCATCATTGTGACAGGAGGTGGTTCTGGTATTGGACGTTGTACAGCTCATGAGCTTGCATCATTGGGTGCACAAGTGATTATTACAGGGCGTACCCAAGAAAAACTCGATAAAGTTGTTGCTGAAATCATGGAAGATGGTGGTAGGGCCTATGGCATCGCTTGTGATAATCGTGATGAAGCACAAGTGAAAGCCATGATAAGCGAAGTAATTGAAAAATTCGGACGAATTGATGGCTTGGTGAATAATGCAGGCGGACAATTTCCAGCGCATTTAGAAAAAATCTCAGCCAATGGATTTGATGCTGTCATTCGAAACAATCTACACGCTACATTCTATCTTATGCGCGAAGCTTACAATCAATGGATGAATAAGCATGGTGGAAGTATTGTCAACATGACTGCTGATATGTGGGGAGGTATGCCGAATATGGGACATTCAGGCGCAGCCCGTGCAGGGGTTGATAATCTGACCAAGACAGCTGCTGTCGAATGGGGTAAATCAGGAGTTCGTGTGAATGCCGTAGCACCTGGATGGATTTTGTCATCAGGTATGGATACATATACTGGTGAAATGGCTGAAAAAGTGATTCCAAGTATGGCGGAGAAAGTTCCTTTGCAACGCATGGGAACAGAAGCTGAGGTGTCATCAGCTATCGTCTATTTATTGTCTGAAGCATCTAAATTTATATCGGGTGTCACGATACGGATTGATGGCGCAGCTTCTCAAGGCACACGTATATTTCCATTAAGTCCGGCTGAGAATAATCAAGCCTATGATGGATTTCACCGTTCTTTTTTACCCGAAGTGATTCAAAATTTAAAAAAATAAGAAATGCCCAATTGAAGCTTTAAACTTAACAATTGGGCATGTAAATTTAAAGTTTCTTACTGAATCGTGACTGTCACGGGTTTACCGTACAGGGTGTAGCTATAATTCGGAGCAATCGTGTATTGATAGCTCGGCATGACATAGGCTTTGCCTTTTTCACTAAACGTAATCGACTGACCATTTTTACTATATTTGGCAGAACCAGGCAGAACAATCATTGAATTAAAGTTTTGTGCTGAAGCCTTACCTATTTGAGTAACTTTTTCTCCACTAAAAACAACAGGCTGTCCCACTTTCGCATTAATTTGACCTGGAGTATTGATCTTGACGACTAAATCAGAAGATTCATGAGCATAATCGGTGGTTAAGCCATGTGTTCCTTGTACATACATACGATTAAAATCATCTTTATTGGTACGGAATGTCCAAGGCCAGAAAGTTACGCCACGTAAGCTCGCCATTGACATTAACTCTTTGCTTAATCCTGCAAAAGACGGGTTAAATGTAGAAGAATATTTTTGAGTCGCGTCTAATATTCGACGTGTGTTTACAATATTGCTTTGTGCGTTCGGCGTACTCGTTAAGAAGCCTGTAGAAACACCCGGTAAGGTATTTTTCATCTGTAAGATTTGATCACCATTAAAACTAATAACAATCGATTGATCATAGGCATTATGCTTATCTAAAAGCTCTTTAATCTTCGCTACAATTTCAGGCTTAGCACTTTTAATTTCGATGAAATTGGTCACATGGGGGTATTTTTTGACTGCAGCCAAAACCTCATCCATGGTTGGAACTGGGCGACCATTGGGAATCGTACGTAACTGACGAATTTCAGCTAAGGTGAGATCTTCAGTATTTCTATTATCACCTGTGGTACGAGTTAATGTTCCATCATGCATTAGGAAAACATGACCATCTTTCGATAGATAGACATCATATTCAACTGCGTCAGCACCCACCTCAATAGCTTTAATTGTTCCTTCTAAAGTATTTTCATCCTCTAAAGCTGGAATGCCACGATGGCCTGTGATGAGGGGTTTTCTTAACAGGGTATTCGGTGCCATCTGCTTCATAATGTTTTGGAAAACATCTGGCTGTTGTGTATAGATCCCATTAATCCCAGTGCTTAAAATATCAGCTGCTTTGAATGCATCAATGCCATCTTTTTGATCTGGATGAAGTGTGCT
This sequence comes from Acinetobacter sp. ANC_7682, assembly GCF_056779795.1. Classification (NCBI taxonomy): domain Bacteria; kingdom Pseudomonadati; phylum Pseudomonadota; class Gammaproteobacteria; order Moraxellales; family Moraxellaceae; genus Acinetobacter; species Acinetobacter sp. ANC_7682. The sequence continues at coordinate 76,657 of NZ_JBWYIQ010000011.1, forward strand.
TGCCCAAGGTGTAATTAATAAGCGTTGTAGATGAGATACGACTTCTGATTGCACTAAGTGCGACGGTAAAATGACAATTTTTGATAAAGAAGAATTGGTATTATGAGCAATTTTTACAATATCTGATTTACTATTGGTTAAACCAGATTGTTTTGAATAGTCGAGTGCTGTACGCAATACAGGGATTTCAACACGAGCTTTACGTAAGAGTTCAGGCTGATCCGACACCAAGGTGATATCAGCGAGATCATAGTTTTCTGTCAACGTTTTCAGATTACGAATTGTTGTTTCTGAATTGATCGTTAATAGCGGAATATGACGTCGTGTTGAATCATTTAAATAATCTTTTAAATGAGTAATTTTCTTTTGATCTTGGTTAAGAAGATTGAGTTGCTCATCCAGTTGGTAGGCAACATGAGTTGCTAATGGAGCTGAGTTCAGTGTAGTTGCGCCAGCAGGCTGAGCGAGTGCTGGTGCCATAGAGACTGGCAATTGCTGATCGATTAGATCTGTAACTCGATTAGACTCTGGTAGGGCTTCAAGTTGCTCAGTCACTTTAATTGAATCTACACGCATCAAAGCGCCAGCTGTAGAAATGCCAATGCCACCCTGATTTAAATTGTAAGGTAGCGTGCTATCGAGTACGAGTTCATCATTAATATAATGGCGTACGCGTTGGCCATGTACGATGACTGTTGCTTTGTAGGTTTTATTTAACTCAAAATTCTCTTTATATGCAGATTTCTGTAAAACATTCCATGTGTTGTTAGGTTGACGCATAGAAAGTTCAAGACCACTTGCAGCGGTTGCATCAACACGAAATGCGAATTGGTAATACGGCGTAAAAGCTGGATCAGCATATTGATCAGCGGCACGATAGATGATGCTACCCCAACGCCCGCCATTGTTATTTTCTAAGAAAGCAAAATCCATATCGATACGATAATTACGATGTTGCTGTAGTTCGTTTGGCAACATGATGGTCGTCATTTGTGTATCGTGCGCCGTACCATTGATGAGTAGTGCTCCATCTTTAACTTCAATATTCCCTGGATTGCTACGAAGTTGAGTCCAATTGTTTGGAATAGTAGTTAAAGCATTGAAATTTTCTTCAAAAAGTATTTCGGGTACAGGTACTTCAATGTCTGGTGTTTCTGGTTCAGGAGATGGATTAGGATTTTCCGTTTGATCTGGATTTGATACAGCATTTTTTTGATCATCATCGGAGCAAGCCGTTAAGCTTAATGTTAATAATATTGCTGACGTCAGTGTTGTAAATTTCATCATTAAAAAGTACTCGAAAAGTATGTCCCTAAGCGAGACACAATCTAAGTACATAAAATGACAATTCTATGGATTTGTCATAAAGTAAAAAAAATATTACATATTAAATATTTATGAAATTCATCAGTTTTAAATACTGTCGTGTTTAAGCGGTGAACATCATTAAAAGTCCAGTTGAAATCTTATGAAAAGATGAGGGAAAATGCGATTTTCGAAAAAAACCAACTCAGCGAACTGAATTGGTCTCCAAATATCAATGTGATGTGCTTATTGAATGGTCACAGTCACGGGTTTTGCATAGATGGTATAGGTGAAATTGGGTGCTATGGTGTATTGGTAGCTTGGCATGACATAGGCTGTACCACGTTCACTGAAACTCACAGATTGACCATTTAGAGTATATTTTGCAGAGCCTGATAGTACGAGCATCGTATTGAAGCTTTGGTAACTAGATTGACCCAGTTGCGTTAATTTTTGCCCAGCGATTTGTAAAGGTTGACCAACAGTTGCTGTTATTTGTCGTGGAGTTTTAATTTTGACCACAAAATTAGATGCATCTTGCGCATAATCTGTGGTCAACCCATGTGTACCTTGAATGTACATACGATAGAAATCATTTTTTATTAAACGGAACGTCCAAGGCCAGAAGGTCACCCCACGTAAACTTGCCAGATACATGACGTCCTGATTCAAACCACTATAATTCGGATTGAATGTCGAAGAAAATTGTCGTGTTGTTTCCAAAATTCTTCGAATGTTTAGAAAAGTAGTTTGTTCCTTTGGTGGATATACCAATAAACCCGTTGATACACCTTTTAGAGTGTTCTTCATTTCAAGAATTTGTTGCCCATCAAAACTTATGACAATGGCTTGACCATATGCATCATATTTATCAAGTAAATCTTTAATTTTTAAAATTATTTCGGGTTTTGCACTCTTAATCTCGATAAAATTGGTGACATGTGGGTACTTTTTAACTACTGCAGCCAATACTTCATCCATCGTTGGTATGGCAAGTCGCTGCCCGGTCGTTTTTAGTTTACGAACTTCTTCGAGCGTCATGTTCTCAATATTTTTTGCGATACCCGTTGTGCGTAAAACCGATTTATCATGCATTAAAACGACATGGTCATCTTTCGTCAGATAGACATCATATTCCACGGCATCAGCACCAACTTCTATCGCCTTAAGAATACCTTCAAGGGTATTTTCATCAACTTGAGATGGAATTCCACGATGACCTGTAATGAGTGGTTTACGAAGTAGGGTGTTGGGCGCCATTGAGCGCATGATGGAATGAAATAATTCAGGCTGATGTGTATAAATGCCATTTACGCCTGTTGTTAATATCTCAGCAGCTTGATAGGCATCAAGCTTAGGACTGGTCTGTCCAGAAATATTGTGGGTAAAACCTGCCCAAGGTGTGATCAATAAACGTTGCAAGTGTGCAACTACATGAGACTGAACCAAATGGGCTGGTAAAATCACAATTTTAGAAAGTGATGTATTGGTTGCCTGTGCAATTTTCACAACACTATTTTGATCTGAAATCAAATTGCCCTTTTCAGACCAGTCCAATGCTGTACGGATTTCTGGAATCTCCACACGCGCTTTTCTTAATAGATATGGATCATCAGAGACTAGCGTGACATCACTAAAATCATAATCTGAAGACAAAGATCTTAATTCAGCCAGTGTGTTTTCAGAGTCGATATGCAGAAGAGGAAGTGTTCTTTTGGTTTGATCAGAAAGAAGACTTCTGAGGCGCATCGAGGTCTTATTGTCGAAATCTTTTAAAAATAATTGTTCATCAAGTTGGTAAGCAATATAAGTGGCGGTATGAGCGTTATCATTTGTTAATGAGTCGGCTGGTTGCGCTAAAGCAGGCGCCATTGCAACCGGATATTTGTGATCAATGACATCTGTAATCCGATCTTGAGTAGGGAGGGCATCAAGTTGTTCAATCACCTGTATTGTGTTGACCTTCATCAGCAATCCTGCTGCTGAAAGTCCAATGGCACCTTGGTTTAGGTTGGTGGGTAATTCACCATCAAAAACCAATTGATCATTCAAGTAATGACGAACACGTTGATCATGAACAACAACTGTAGCCTTATAAGGTGTATTTAAAGCAATGTTTGATTCGAATTTGGATGTATTGATGACATTCCATGTGTTATTTGAGCGTCTAAGTGCGAGTTCTAGACCATTATAAGCAGATGCATCTGCACGAATAGCAAATTGGTAGTATGGTGTATATTCAGGTTGAGCAAACACATCTGAAGCTCTATAAATAATACTTCCCCAACGAGTACCGTTATTACGCTCAAGGTATTCAAATTCTAACTCAATTTTATAGTTGCGAAGCTTTTGAAAATCCGAACTTAACATGATGGTGGTGGGTTTGGTTAAATCTTTGCGACCATCAATCAGTAAGGCACCTTCTTTAAATTGAATGCTACCTGGATTTGAAGGCAGAATATTCCAATCAGAAGGTATTGAATAAAGTTCAGTAAAATCCAGATTTAAATAAGTGTTTGGTTGTGGAACATTGATCGGTGTTTCAGGTTCGAGATCTGGTGGTAGGGATGGTTTTGGATCTTCAGGTTGAATTGGTATGGGTGGCTCAGGGGTATTTGGTAATGTTGATTTAGGTTGATCTTCCCCAGAGCATCCTGCTAAACCGAGCATGAGCGATAGTGTGACAACTAGAGTCTGCTTTTTCATTTTAAAATTCTCGAGTGTACGATCCATGACGACCTTAAAATCGATGAAATTAAGGTTACAATTCCGTTGTAAATCAAAAAAATACGAAGCTTTGTTTATATTATTGAGTTATTTTAATATTCGTGTCTGAGGCAAGGTTCAAAATAAAAGATTTAAAACTTGCCATCCACCAATAATGACACGAATGATCCCCAAAGCGACGAACAATATCATTTCAAAAAAACAGAAAACTAAAAAAGTCCAACCTGCTGCACCATCCACTTTGCTCGCATCGTATTCAATGTATAGCAATAACAACACCAGCCCAATTTGGAAGTAGATCATCGCAATTACTGCTGAATCCCATGGAAAACTTAACAAAAAAGTCCAACAGATGATGACCAAGGCAGCAAAACTGCATGGCAAAATAAATTGCAGCAAGTAACGCATATTATTTTCCCCAAAAAATAATGATTCGTTTTCATCCTTATACATAAGTAATACAGGACTTTATCAATGCGATCAACTATGATGAAATTGATTGAAATGAATGAAAAGTATTGTAAATAAAGGATTTGATTATGGCACAAAGCATGCAACATGTGATCATTACTGAACCAGGCGGCGTTGAGAAGTTGGCTTATGAAACGGTTGATATTCCGCAACCTAAAGACAATGAAGTCTTGGTGAAAGTACATGCTTTCGGCATTAACCGTCCTGATATTTTACAGCGCCAAGGTTTATATCCAATGCCTAAAGGGGTCACACCTGTACCTGGGTTAGAGGTATCAGGGGAAGTCGTTGCAGTAGGGGCTGAGGTAAACGCCTATCAGGTGGGGGATCAAGTGTGTGGACTCACCAATGGTGGTGGTTATGCCGAATACTGTGTGGTGCCTGAATCTCAGCTGATTAATATTCCTGCAGGGGTGAGTCATATTCAAGCTGCTGCAATTCCAGAAACATTTTTTACCGTTTGGGCGAATATTTTTCAAATGGGCAAAGCTAAAGCGGGGGAAACGGCTTTAATCCATGGCGGAACCAGTGGGATTGGAACAACAGCATTAATGTTGTGTAACGCATTTGGCTTAAAAACTTTTGCGACTGTTGGCTCAGATGAGAAAGTAAAAGCAATTCAAGATTTGACGCATGCAATTAATTATAAAACGGAAGACTTTGAACAGGTCATTCAGCAAGCGACAGAAGAAAATGGCGTAGATATTGTCTTAGATATAGTTGGAGCGCCTTATTTAGCCCAAAACTTGAATGTATTACGTCGTGATGGGCGTTTGGTTTATATCGCATTTCTTGGAGGAGCTAAAGCTGACGGCGTAAAATTAGGTCAAATCATGATGAAGCGTTTAACCATTACTGGCTCAACCATGCGTGCACGTACCACAGCAGAAAAAGCCAAAATCGCTCAAGATTTAAAGACACATGTTGCGCCGTTATGGGCAAAAGGTGAATGTCTACCGATGATTTATAAAACTTTTAATTTTGATGAGATTCAAGCGGCTCATTTGGCAATGGATGCAGGTGATCACATTGGTAAAATTGTGGTGAAAGTCTTGGATTAATCTCAACCACCTATGTTCGATTGAGTCAGCGCTGAGGATGAATAATCTGCTTCGTCCCAACAGACTGTAGATTATTCATCTGCTAACCAATTCTTAGACTGTTCATTGCTTGCGTCCAATCTTGGCAAGAACAGCGCGGACAATCTTGAAGTGGTTGTTGAAGTTCAGTACAGAATCCACAATGTGTACACGCATATATTACGCTAGGTTTTACCTTGTATATTGATTGAGCTTGATCTGGAAAAATTGGTAAGCCATATTTAACTTGTTCATCGGGATAAAACAAAATACTGAAATTCCCATCGGACTCTAATAGACCGACTCGAATTTGACCTAAATGCTCAACAGATTGACGACGCATTTCCGAAAAGAACTCATCATGCGACATATTGCCTTGCTTGAATGCTTCAAGGACGAGCATGCCATCTTTCACGATGTAGCAGGATTTACCTTCGACTAAGTCTTCGAAAGGCTGATATTTCATCATTAACCACGTTGTGGTGCGGTAAAGTAAGATGATCACACTCATGACGACTACGGCTTGAATTAAGGGTAAATCCTCCGTAAACATTGGATCTCCAGCAATCGATCCAAGACAAAGAATAATGGCAACTTCAAAGATAGACAGCTGTCTAACCCCTCGCTTGCCTGTCAAACGAAGAAAAAGAATGATGAGTAAATACATCACCACACATCGGATTAAAATCTCGAAAACAAATACCCATGTGGTGTCGTAAAAAAAGATAGAAGCAAAATCCATTTGTTCCTCAATTTTCTAGGTGATTCTACTTAAGCTATCAAGCGCCAAAAAAAAGAAATACAGAATTATTGTCGAATTATTATGACTGTATGTAGATGTGGTGCGTGACTTGAATATTAAATCATGTTGTTTAAAAAGATAGGGAGTGGAATTACAGTTGTTAATGTTAATCAGGATTTTGAATATATGAGATAAGGTTGGCATTTTTTATTCATTACAATGAGCTGAAATGTTTGTTATGTATTTGTAATATTCTGTTATATTCTTATGGTTGCATGTTTCGGTGTTTAACCAAGAGTTAAGGTGTATTTTGGATTCATTCCGTAATCGCGTTCTGTTCATATTTGCTGGGTTAACCATTATCCTTGGGATATGCGTATCCCTGTATATTGGAAATATCGCATCTCAGCACTTGGCTAAAGCCAGTGGACAGACCCTACATGTCGCAGCAAAAAATATCAGTAATGCCTTGGCAACTTCTCTTGCTGAACGCGAGCGCGAAATGGTGCTGCTCAGCCAATCTCCATTCTTTTCAGAAGCAAGTCTAGATGATCCACGTGTTCGTACACGCTTGGAACAAGTCAAAAATGCGTATGTCTATTATGCTTGGATGGGGGTAACAGATTTAAACGGTGATGTTCAAATTGCTGCGGATGGTATTCTTGAAGGTGAAAACGTTTCTTCACGGCCATGGTTTAAGGCAGGTTTACAGGGTACATACTTAGGTGATGTGCATGAAGCTGTGTTATTGGCAAAAAAAATTCAAGCTTTAAATCCTCATGAGCCGATGCGTTTTATTGATTTCGCAACACCAATCTATGATCCAAATACTCAAAAATTAAAAGGAGTGTTAGCTGCACATGCAGATTGGGAGTGGGCACGTCATATTCTCAATAAAGCATTATCTCAAACAGCATCTCAGCGTGGCATAGAAGTCTTTATCTTAAACAAACAGGGTGAACTGCTGTATCCATTTAAAAGTATTGGACGAGTCAAGCCACCTCAACTTCAAGTCAACGATGCACTTTATTATATTGATGATTGGAATGAAGGGCAGGATTTCTTAACCGCAAATATTGCGGTGGAGTCTGAGACAAAAAGTGATATTGGTTGGCATGTGGTAATTCGTCAACCTTTGGCGATTGCTTTGGCAGATATGCGTGATTTGCAGTTCAAAATCTTCCTGATTGGTTTATTCGTCTCGCTATTTATCTTTTATGTGATTTATCAACTTGCCAATAAATTGAGCAGACCCATTGAGGCTTTAGCTAAATCGGCTTATGCGGTCGAACAGGGAGACGTGCATACGGCATTTCATAGTCAAAGCAGCATCCGTGAAATCCAAGGATTATCACATTCTCTACAAAGCATGACGCATACCTTATTGGAACAGAAACAACAATTGCTTGAGGCAAACCAATCTCTAGAGCGTAAGGTTCAAGAGCGCACTCGAGCACTTGAATTGGCTAATCTTGAGTTGATTCGATTGTCACGACATGACGCATTAACAGGTTTACACAATCGCCGTGCTTTAAACGAACAACTTGAAGACCTGTTTGCTCAACATAAAAGAAATCAAATTGGCTATGCAGCACTTATATTGGATGTCGATTATTTTAAGCAAGTCAACGATCGATATGGTCATGATCAAGGGGATCAAGTGTTACAACAAGTGGCAAAAATCCTTGATCAAGCAACACGTGAGACCGATTTTGTGGCACGTTATGGTGGTGAAGAATTTGTAATTTTATTGCCAGCAACACATCTAATGGGTGCGCAAATTTTGGCAGAGAAAATTCGTACATTGGTGGAACAAGCTGTTATTTTGGCAGAGAAAACTTTGACCGTCAGTATTGGTGTCAGTGTGACTGATCTCAACGATACTGATGCTTATGCCATTCTTAAACGAGCAGATCGACATCTTTATCAAGCAAAAGCCAATGGTCGAAATCAAACTGTAATCGATGCTTAAAATAAAGCATCCACATTTTGCTAAACTCAGTATTCTCTCATTGGACTAAGCACCTAACGTGACTTCATTCAAAATTCAAACCAGTTCTTTTGCACAACTTGTTCAAGTTCCTCAAGATCATAAGTTACGGATTTTGATTGATCAAATTGAACAGCAAAAATTACAATTATCCGCATGGCAACACGCGCAAGAAGAAATTCGTGCCTACACGCAGAAGAAACTTATTCCTGTCTATCGTGATGTTTATCAAGTGCTGTTTCAGCAATTACAAAGTCTATGGAATAGCCTAAGTCAAATTGATTTAAATAAGTCGTCTCAAAAGGCAGTAGAAGAGAAGTGTTTTAACTTGACCCAAATGTTGAGCAAATCAAATATGCTCAATGAAACTCAAATTGAGACAGTTGAAAAATTACATATTTATTTCGAACAGGTGTTTGCTCAACCACGAAATAAGCAAGATAAAAAGAACAACTTAGAATCTAGTCAAGCACCAGATGCTCATGGTGAACAAAATGATTCAACGATTGATGACGATTCATTGTGGGACAAAGCGCAGTATCAACAAGCAAGGCAGCAAGCCAAACTTAAACGGCAGCAAGATAAACAAGCCGAAGCAGAAAAGTTAGTGAATCAATCCCTGAAAACAGTATATCTCAAAACTGCATCTATCATTCATCCAGACCGTGAACCTGATGAATCCAAAAAGGCTGCAAAGACGGCATTATTACAACGTGTTAATGAAGCTTATGAGCAAGAGGATTTATTCACGCTATTGAAGTTACAACTTGAAGTTGAGCAACTTCAAGTCGGTATACAGAAAGCTATTCAGCAAGATCAATTGAAGTACTATCAACAAGTATTGCAAGCACAGAGTTTAACTTTAGAAAAGCAAATCCAGATATTGATTAATAGCTTAGTGTGGTCAAACAAGGCAAAAATTGGAGTACAAAAAACACAAGGTGCTTTAAATATTCAAAAACTCTATCAACAGATTGACCAAGATGTTTCATCGTTAAAACAACAACTCAAATTGGAAAAGCAGCGTTTAATTGAAATGTCAAAAGCTTCCGGGTTAGCATTTTTGATTGAACATTCACTTCTTTGAATCTAAAACATACGAGCTATAAATAGCTGTTAATGACATCTACTCATTCCGTATTTCTCAATGGTTGATTGTCCTATTATTAAAAAATTAATATTATAATTTATATAAAATGTGTATTTTGTCGCATTTATTTGATGTATTGACCATAATATAACGATAATGCTCTAAAAACTAAAACTAGGAATAACATGAAAAGTAAAAAAGTCTCAGACATTATGATTGAAGTGTTGGAACAAGTCGGCGTAAAGCACTGTTACGGCATCGTTGGAGATACGCTTAATCACTTTACCGATTCTTTATCAAGTAGTTCTATTCAATGGATCAATGTTCGCCATGAAGAAGTAGGTGCATTTGCAGCAGGTGCAGATTCATTGATGAGTGGCAATTTGACAGTATGTGCTGGCTCATGTGGTCCTGGAAGCTTGCATTTTATTAATGGTCTGTACGAATCACACCGTAATGGTGCTCCTGTGGTTTTGATCGCAAGCCAACTTTCAACCGAACAAGCAGGCTATTTAGATTTTCCCCGATATGTCGACTTTAAAGAAATTTATAAAAGTTGTTCTGTATATTGCGAGGAGATCAAAGCAGCCAGTCAAGTCAGACATGTGATGACATTGGCCTGTCAGGCAGCACTGAATAAACGTGGCGTAGCGGTGGTCATTATGCCAACCAATATCAGCAGTCAATATATTCAGGAAACATTGGATTTCAAGGTACATCATCCGCAGCCTGAAACTACGCCTAATCCTGCTGAACTTGATCAGATTAAAAACGTCATCAATGCTCATCAAAAAGTCACGATTTATGCGGGTATTGGAGCTCAGCATGCTCACGATGAAGTGGTTGAACTTTCGAAAAAATTAAATGCACCCGTTGTGCATACCTCACGTGCGAAACATTTTATTGAATATGATAATCCTCATAATATGGGGATGAATGGTATGTATGGTAATAAAGCAGCCTTACATGCGATTAATCATAGTGAGGTATTGTTACTGCTTGGAACGGACTTTGCGTGGCCACAGTTTTATCCTAAACACGCGAAGATTATTCAAATCGATGTCGATGCTACTCATTTAGGTCGTCGCTATCCTATAGATTTTGGTGCTGTTGGACATATTGCACCAACGCTGCGTGCATTAATCCCTTTAGTTGAAAACAAGCAGAACCAACACTTTATTCAAGAGTGCTTAGATTTAAAGAAAGTTGCAGATGCAGCTCGTTTGAAAGAAGAGCGTATAGGTAAAGATGGTTTGATCCACCCGCAATATGTGGTGGCGCTTCTCAACAAATATGCAGATGATGATGCATTTTTCACTGGAGATGCAGGCTCATCGAAACTATGGATGCTTCGTCACATCGATACCAATGGTAAGCGTAAATTGCTATGTAGTTTACTGCACGGTACGATGGCAAACTCGATGCCTCAAGCACTCGGGATTAAAAAAGCCTTTCCTGAACGTCAGGTGATTGCGCTATGTGGTGATGGTGGTCTGAGTATGCTGTTGGGTGATCTCATGACCATCGTACAGGAAAAGTTGCCGATCAAAATTGTTGTCTTTAATAACCATTCGCTCAATTTTGTAGAGCTTGAACAAAAAGTTGATGGCTTACTGGATAATTTTACCAAATTAGCGAACCCTGATTTTGGCAAAGTCGCTGAAGCGATCGGGATTTATGGCATGACTCAAAAAGATGGTCATGGTTTGGAAACAGCTATTCAGAAGTTTTTAGCTCATGATGGTCCTGCACTAATCGATATTCATACCAACCCTGTAGAGTTGGTGATGCCACCAGAACCAAAATTTGAGCAAGTGAAGGCGACTTCATTGTATGCGATGAAGGCGGTTTTAGCTGGTCGAGGAGATGAGGTTAAAGATCTAATCGTGAATAATTTTATTAAATAAAATCGTTCGTCTCTTTAATCATTTTTTATGACAGTTTCTTCAAGTACTCACGCGATATTTATATCTGCTAGTCTTGAAGAAGCTTTTTTTATACCGTTAAGTAAAATTATAATAAAAAATACAGTAAATTTACAATAAAAATTATCTTAAAAAATAAGTATTAACCCTTCATAAAATCATTTTGATCAATATCGTCATTGTTCAAACTGCTCATAGTTTCTATAACTGTGTTCCATTTTTGATTCAGTCATGATCAAGATGTGGAGTTCATTTGATCTATGAGAATATCAAATAGATTAAAATAATAATGGTAAAAATCACATAAATTAATGAACGGTTCGCGTATTAAGGTTTAATGATGAGAAGTTTTTTTCAAGTATTTTCACTTTCTATTCTTTCTTCAAGTGTATGGGCAGGTGCAGATTGGGATTATCACCACCCTGAACAATGGAACACACTGAGTCCCAATTTTGCAGCCTGTTCTGGTCAGAATCAGTCACCAATTAACATTGAGCGTTCTGTAAAAGCGGATTTGAAACCATTGCAGTTTAGCTATCAAACTTTGATTCAACGTATTCATAACAATGGTCATACGGTTCAAGTCGACTTTAAAGAGGGCGGAGAGTTGATGCTGGATGGTGATCGTTTTCAACTCAAACAATTTCATTTGCATACCCCGAGTGAAAATAAAATTCATGGGAAGCAATATCCGTTAGAAATTCATTTTGTACATGCCAATGCCAAAGGAGAGCTGGCTGTTGTGGGTATGATGTATGCACAAGGTGCCGAGAATCCGCAGTTGGCAAGAATATGGAATTCATTACCGAAGCTAAAAGGGCAAACTGTTGTGTTAAAACAGCCCCAGTCTGTTAATCATTTATTGCCAAAGAATTTGAATTATTATCGTTTTAGTGGGTCGCTTACTACACCACCATGTTCTGAGGGTGTTCGCTGGCTAATTTTAAAAGAGATCCAAACAGCCTCAGTCAAGCAGATTGAGGACTTTGCTAAGTTGCTTGGTCATCCGAATAATCGTCCTATTCAGCCGTTGAATGGCCGTGTAGTTGTGGAGAATTGATAAAAAGGGAGTGGAGGAAATATTGATAGAGCATAGAGTTCTCTAATAATTTTCTCCTCTCCTGATCCTAGACAGTATCGTGGACAACAAATCCCTCTAAATTCTTAAAATATTTCTGTTCAAAGGCTTCTGGGCTTAACCAGCCGTTTGCGG
>NZ_JBWYIQ010000012.1:0-88670 GCF_056779795.1 Acinetobacter sp. ANC_7682
AACTCATTGAGATGTGTCATAGTATTCGTCGTTAGAAAACAATTATTGTGACATTATTTCAATGAGTTATCTATTTTTGTCGTGTACAGAGGGAAATAATATAAAAATGCTCATAAACGTGATAACAAGAATAAAAAAAGATTTTAGTCTACCTGCTGTTTTCGCTGGCTTTATTACATTTTTAATCGGCATTAGCGTTTCATCTGTACTGGTCATTCAAGCCGGACAAATATTAGGTGCAAATCAAGCACAGATTAGCTCATGGTTTTGGGCATTGGGTCTGAGTATAGGATTATCAGGACTGATCTTAAGCTGGAAGTTTAAATATCCAGTTGCGACATCATGGTCAACAGCAGGACTAGCACTGATTATCGCTACAGGCTCAGGATACAATTTGAATGAGGCGATAGGGGCATTTTTAATATGCGGAATTATGACTGCTGTATTGGGCTTTTTTGGAATATTTCAAAGAATTCTTGAATTTTTACCGCAATCTCTTACAAGCGCCATGTTAGCTGGAGTGTTATTAAAATTTGGCATTTCATTATTTACGGTCATGCAAGACCAATTGATCTATGTTTTAATCTTGATCAGTACATATTTTATAAGTAAAAAAGCATTACCACGCCACTCCATTGTCATTACATTGTTAGCTTGCATTATTGCCACACCTTTTTTCTTTGAATACACAGCAACCAAAATTCACTACGGAATGACGTATCCAGTATGGATTCAACCTGAATTTCACTGGTCAAGTATTTTGGGTTTAGCTATTCCCCTCTTGATCATCAATATGGCTTCGCAATATTTACCTGGTTTAGCAATGATCAGATCCTATGGTTACAAACCTCATGTCAACCAATTAGTGAGTTGGACAGGAATTGCTCAAGCAATATTCGCTCCGTTCGGGGCATTTTCAACCAATATCGCGGCAATTAGTGCAGCTGTGAGCCTAGATGAACAAGTTCATCAAGACCCTTCAAAACGCTATATTGCAGGTATGGCTTGTGGTGTGTTCTATATTTTTATGGGCATTTTTGCGGCGACACTAACGGGATTGTTACTGTCATTCCCTAGAGAAATGATTACCACTTTGGCGGCGATCGCGCTTTTTGCCACGATTGGACATAACATCAGTATCGCATTTAAAGAAGATTTAGATCGTGATGCTGCTTTAATCACTTTTTTAATGTCTGCATCTGGAATTCAGTTTTTGGGCATTGGATCTGCTTTTTGGGGTTTGGTTATTGGATTTATTATTTATCATTTGATGCGTATACAAATTAAAAAGCCTATTTAAAAAAATAGGCTTTTGGGAATTAAATTACAGGATATTCACCCGTACCTTCAGGCCAAGGTGTCAATAATTCATATCCTTCATCAGTAACAGCAACCATATGTTCCCATTGTGCAGACCAAGATTTATCTGCTGTAACTACTGTCCATCCGTCTTTTAATTCTTTAACTTTGGCTTTGCCTGCATTCACCATAGGCTCAATGGTAAACACCATTCCTTTTCTTAATACTAATCCCTGACCAGGCTGTCCGTAATGCAATACATTCGGTTGCTCATGGTAGGTTTTTCCAATACCGTGACCACAATATTCACGTACAATCGTATAACCTTCGCGTTGCGCAACTTGTTGAATAGCATGACCCACGTCACCAAGTGTCGCGCCAGGTTTAACCGTTTTAATACCTGCAAGCATCGCTTCATAAGTCGTATCGACTAATTTTTTTGCTTCAGGTTTAATTGTACCCACATAGTACATTCGACTGGTATCACCAAAATAACCATCCTTGATGATTGCAACATCAATATTAATGATGTCTCCATCCTCTAAGATAATATTGGAAGCAGGGATACCATGACATACAACTTCATTTTTCGAAATACAGGTTGTTTTTGTATATCCGTAATAACCGACATTTGCTGGCGTCACCTTAAGTGTATTGACGATGTAATCATTACAGATATCATCAAGATACTCAGTACTCACACCTGGCTTCACATAATCACCAATCATCGCAAGCACTTGTGCCGCAAGCCGACCCGATATTCTTAGTTTTTCAATATCTTGTTCAGTTTTAATGGTGACAGCTGTTGCCTTCATGATGAACCCCTTTTTAATTCAGGATTCATTATAGGACTTTCATTTGTCGATCACAAACGCTATAGACTGTCTGTAACTTAATCATTTTCGACTATTATTTAACCATTCAGTACATTATTTTATTTTGCGAATCTAGATCTACGCTCTGCTTGATTTCAATTTAATAAATAAATTTATTTTATTAGTTTTATAAATACATAGACTTAATTTAACTCATAATTTCCCATCCAATAAAATTATTCGCTTCTTGCTTTTTTACTATTCCATTCGATGGATGACCACCCTCCCTATTTACTGACATTTGCTCTAAAATCGCTTTCTTTTTTCTTGAACCGATCTCCCTTATGACCAATTTGCGTACACGGGACATTATTGCCTTAGGTTTTATGACCTTTGCACTATTTATCGGTGCAGGCAATATTATCTTCCCACCTATTGTTGCTCAACAAGCGGGTGAACATGTTTGGTTAGCTGCTTTTGGCTTCTTAATTACTGCTGTTGGCCTTCCTGTTATCACGATCATTGCGCTATCGCGTGTTGAAGGCTCTATTCAACTTTTAAGCTCTCCACTGGGTAAGATTGCAAGTTTAATCTTAACCGTAGCATGCTATCTTGCTGTTGGACCACTTTTCGCGACACCTCGGACAGCTACAGTTTCTTTTGAAATTGGTTTTTCGAGTTATTTTGGAACGTCTTCATCGACCTTGTTGATCTACAGTGCAATTTATTTTGCATTTGTAACGTTAATCTCACTTTATCCGAATAAAATTTTGGATACTGTCGGCTATGTTTTATCTCCACTCAAAATTCTCTCTTTGATCATTTTAGGTGGTAGTGCCTTTTTAGTTTCTACAGATTATATCCCTGCACCTATTGGAAACTATATCAATAGTCCTGTTTCAGAAGGTTTTGTTAATGGTTATTTAACCATGGACACTTTAGGGGCTTTAGTATTTGGTATTGTCATTATTAATGCGATACGTTCACGTGGTGTAACTGATCAAAAGTTAATTACCAAATATGCAGTGATCGCAAGTTTAATTTCAGGTATTGGCCTTACACTGGTTTACATTAGCCTATTTAAACTTGGACTGAGTAGTCACGAGGCTGCACCTAACGCTGCAAATGGTGCCATTATTCTCCATGGCTATGTTCAGCATGCCTTTGGTGACTTTGGCTCATATTTTCTAGGGGCGATGATTTTTATCGCATGCATGGTTACGGCAATTGGTTTGACTTGTGCATGTGCAGAATATTTCTCACAAATCACGAAGATTACTTACAAAAAATGGGTTTTCATTCTTGTTGGTTTCTCATTTGTCATTTCCAACTTAGGTTTAACCAAGTTAATCGCCTTCTCTGTACCTGTATTAAGTGCAATCTACCCACCAGCGATTGTGGTGATCATGATGGGATTTATGTGGAAGTTCTTTAATTCCGCTCCACGCGTCATTGCGCCTGTTACAGCGGTTGCTTTCATATTCGGTATTATTGATGGACTTAAGGTTGCAGAATTAGATCATTTCTTGCCAGCATTTATGAACAATCTACCATTGGCTGAACAAAATTTAGCATGGTTGATTCCTTCTTTAGTTGTATTTGTCATTGTCTACACACTGGATAGACTGAAGAAGTAAATTCAGGTGATTTATCAATAAATATTGTTTTACCCAAGCCGTATTTGTTCTGTAATCAATAATTGTCTCGTTTATCCAACAGACTATTATTGCTTACCCACCTTAACTTTGACCTCATCAGTCAGATTTGGAATGACTTTTGCTACTATTTATTTGTTTTGCAAGATGCTAAAAAGTAAATAGATTAAAGAATTACAAGAAACTCTATTCATCTCATCACGATTTATCGAAATAATTCTAGCACTTAGCTCACGTAGTATCTTAATTTCAAATATTTCGACTTTTGTCATATTAATGTCATAATTTATTTACATAATAGAGTGTTAAAAACTTGCTTTATTCTTCAATCCCCTGTACAAGTATGTAAACAAAGTCGACTAAATCATTCAGATTTGTCATGAATTATCAGGAGGGATGGAGATGTTATCATTACATTTCAACAAGCAAGTCTTCATTAATACTCTTAAAGCGAACAACAATGCTGTCGTTTTTTTAAGCACAATGTTTGCTCTCATGCTGACACTTGTTGTGCAAGGTACAATTCAAGGCACGTTGAAGCTTGAATATTTTGCTTATGCACTTGCTGCGACGCTAGCATTTTACGTGTGGGCCTTTATTGACACGAAATATCGTACTCAAAAGCTTTCTGATCAAGAAGCACATTTAGACTAAGAGATGGATGCCAAAGCATCCATCTTAAAGTCAATTTCATCATTTAAAGCACTCTATCAAAATAACAAGTTTTTCAATTCTGCTCTACTTATTAGAATAACCCAACATATAAACCATAAAGCAAACCTAAGGTCGCCCCAACCTCACCTACGACCAATAGTACCATCGCACCTCTCATGAGCAATTTTGGTAATTCAATACGCCCTAATTGATGTGGTTCTTTGAACTGATTTGTCGTATCTTTCAATAAGCCATGCAAAATATAACTTAAAATTGAAAATGCAAAAAAGAAAATATTAATTAAAATAAAGAGCAAATTTGTCGATTCATTCAACGCTGAAAAATATGCCATAACCGCTAGAATTAACGTTGCAGGTGCATATAGCAAACTACTCCTATGCGCAATATCAACATAATAATGTGCTCGAGCTTGTTTAGATAAGCTGATTTGCACATACTTCCAAACACCAGTAAGCATACCGGTCAATAAAAAAATACCACTAAAAAAAATAGCAAGTCTTACCGATAATTCCATTTGATCGATCATGATCTGACATTCCTTCGCTATAAAACAGATTGCAATATGTTTAGCATCTTATCTCATATTTCGTACTACGACTTCGCTAACTCCATACCTTATATTGAAATTTAAGCAAAAAAAAGCTCCAATAAGGAGCTTTTTTATTAGAGTTTAAAGCGTGATTTTAACGGTTTTAATTCGATTATCTTCCATTTCTAGAATTTCGAAATTAACCCCTTGGTGTTCAATCAACATACCAACTTCAACCGCCCCACTCGTTTTATCTAAAATCAGTCCTGCAACACTAAAGTAACCTGAGTCTTCTTGCACCAGATCTAAATCTAATATATCGAGCGCCAGCTCTAATTGATATAAATCTAACATACCAGACGCCTTCCAAGTGGTATCATCGATTTTAACCAATTCAAGCTGTTCATCAGCATCTGGGAATTCACCAGCAATTGCTTCAAAAACATCTAATGGTGAGATTAAGCCTTGAATATTGCCATATTCATTTGTAACAAGTACCAATGAACCTTTAGAAGTTCTTAATGTATTAATTGCATCAATCACTTTCATTTTTTCATAAATGAAAATAGGACGGACACGTTTCATCAAATCTTTTAGTTGATCTGGATCATCTAACGCATCAATCAATTCTTTTGCACGTACAATCGTGATGACTTTATCCAATTGTCCACGACAAACTGGGAAAAGACTATGAGGTACAGCTAATACCTGTTCACGAATTGCTTCGGCATCGTCCTCAATATTAACCCAAGAAATTTGATTTCGAGGTGTCATAATTGAAGCAACTGAACGTTCAGCAAGTGATAGCACACCACCAACCATATAACGCTCTTCATCACCAAAAGCTTGTTGAATTTCTTCAACTTCTTTGGATGTTGCAATATCGGCATCCAATTTACTGCCCATCAATTTCAAAATTGAATCTGCAGTTCGATGACGTAACGGGATCTTCGCTTGATTTTTTTCAAGATTACGATTCGAAAATTGATTGAATGCTTCAATTAGAATTGCAACACCAATACCTGAATAAATATAACCTTTAGGGATATGAAATCCAAAACCTTCAGCGATTAGACTTACACCGATCAATAACAAGAAACTTAAACAAAGGATAACCACCGTAGGATGACGGTTAACAAACGTAGTTAACGGTTTTGATGCAATTAACATGACAACCATAGCCACAATCATCGCAGCCATCATCACGTAAATATTATCCACCATACCAATCGCAGTGATCACTGAGTCGAGTGAAAATACCGCATCAAGCACGACGATCTGAGCCACAACTGCAGCAAAACCAGCGTATACGACATTGTTATTCGTTTTAATCTCGGGTTTACCCTCCATTTTTTCATGGAGTTCATTGACAGCCTTATACACAAGGAATAGACCACCAAACAGTAATATCAAATCCCGACCTGAGAATGTTTTTCCAAAAATTTCAATCAATGGTTGAGTTAAAGTGACTAACCACGAGATCGCAAAAAGTAGACCTAGACGCATTAATAATGCGAGGGATAAACCGATTACACGGGCTTTATCACGTTGTTCTGGAGGAAGTTTTTCTGCAAGTATCGCAATAAATACTAAGTTATCAATACCTAAAACGATTTCAAGAATGATAAGGGTAATTAACCCTATCCAAATGCCAGGATCCAATAAAAATTCCATATTAGATCTCCTGGTTCTTATTATTTAAGATAATGTAAGAAGCTAAATTAGGCCAACACGGCGACGGGTCCATATATAAAGTTACCTTTTCAGAAATGATGAAACTATTATGCATAAGAATTTTATTTTGTAATTACTTTTTTTATGTTCAAAACAATTTTTTATGTAAATTTAGATCATATCTTTAGTCGTAATTGCCATCCTTGAATAGTCTTTGACATTTTCGACACAAAAAAAAATATCAGTGCCAAGTTATAGTTCCTCTATTTTTCAATAGAATTTGGTCAGCGTGGAATTGACATAAAGATATAATCATGAAGATCAGAATAGCTGTATTTTTCGAATCTTCTGTTTTGATACACATAAAGATATTTACAGATCATTGAAATATGTTTTATAAAACTGAAGTCAATAGGTGTCATACCTTTTGTCTGATTTAAGGTAAGCGCTTGAACATAAGTTGATTATTTGAACATAGTTCTTTTAATATAGGTTATGCTTCATGTAATATTTAAATTAATAAAAACAATTAAGTTACACTGACAAGGACGTAGCGATGTCAAAAAAATATGCAAAATTTTTACCTTCATCTGAAAATTTTGAACTCGAAAATTTTCCATTCTATTGGATCACTCAAGTCCATTCTCAGTATGTACTGAATGTTGACCATGTGCTCAAAAAGTATGGCGTTGATAATTCTCGTCGACGTTTGCTTGTCGCATTGTCTACTAAACCAGATGCAAGTGTTTCAGAACTCTCTGACATGATTGTGTCAAAAATGTCGACGACTACAAAAATCGTTTACCGTTTAAAAGATGAAGGAATGGTTGACACTTACTCGTGTGAAAACGATGCCCGTATTACGCGTGTGGTACTAACACCAAAAGGTTTAGAAATGACAAAAAAAATTAATGACCTGATGAGTGTGGTTCTTGAACAAACATTTGAGGGATTAACCCCACTTCAAATTGAAAAACTAATGGAAAGCTTAAAGCATATTTTCAAAAATTTAGCGCACTAATTTCCCTAAACTTTAGATTAAAGCCCATCATCAAACATATTGAGTTGGGCTGTATTGTTCTGCCGTGGTTTTGGACAATAAAAACATTCAAATTCCTCTACTGGAAAGCCCTCTACAAAGTTCTGAATGTCGGGGGATTTTAAACTCAGCCACTGATCTAATTTATAGTGCGGAATAATAATTACTGACCGTTTAACATCTCCAGGCTCATGAAAATCCTTCATCATTTCGTGATGAATAGCATCCATGGTAATCATCGTTGCTGAACGATAAATAATTTGATCAATTTTCGTGATTTCATACAACGCTGCGATAAAAAATGCCTGACCATCTTTTCTTCTCACACCCCATCGTTGCGGTCGTCCATTAATATATTTTGCTTCATAAAACTCAGTGACTGGAATTACACCAAATTTACATTTTTCAAATGCTTCTTGAAAACTTCTTTTTTCGCTTAATGTTTCATTGCGTGCATTATAGGTTTTCTTCGCTATTTCTGTATCAGTTGCCCATTTTGGTATAAAACCAAAATTAACTAACCTCCACTCGTAGCTATGATCAGATTTAAATAACAACGGGGTTTCGTAGCTTGGATAAACCTCTTCCACATATTCAAATGGAATATGTGGAAGTTCTAATGCTTGGATTTGATGGGCTTGTATTGGCTTAAAGTTGGCACACATAGCATAATTTTCAATACTATAAAAAACTTAGGCTATTATAGCCGATCCAATTCAGTTCATTATGATGATATTGGTACTGTCATCCAGTGTGTACGCGTGAATTCATCCATAATCCAATGCCCATTAAAGCGCCCTAATCCAGAGTTCTTTTCTCCACCGAATGGTGCATTAGCATGGTCCGCGACACTTATACCATTAATATGTGTCATTCCAAAATCGAGTTTTGAAGCGATTTCTACTCCGCGCTCAATATCAGATGTACATACAGCACCAGATAAACCAAACGGTGTGTCATTGGCGATTTGAATTGCATGTGCCTCATCATCTGCTCTGATGATCGGCAGAATTGGTCCGAAGCTCTCCTCTTGAGCAATTGTATATGTCGGCAACACATCAATAAACACATGAGGTGAAACCAAATTATTCTCAATACCCCCAGCATAGACCAACTTAGCACCTTCTATTTGAGCCTGATCAATGATTCGTTGATGCTGTTTCACTTGTGTATTATTAATAATAGGTCCTATAAGCGTCTCATCAAGATTAGGATCACCCACAGGAATATCTTTTACTTTGTTTAAAAGCTTTTCAACATATTCATTGTGAATCGATTGATCTACGATGACACGATTAGTGCTCATACAGATTTGACCTTGGTGAAGGAAGCGCCCCTTGATCGTCAAATCGACTGCCAAATCTAAATCTGCATCTTTAAGAATTAATAATGGCGCATTCCCCCCAAGCTCTAAAGCAAGTCGTTTGATTCTAGAGCTAGCCATCGCTTTAGCACCAACATTTTTTCCTACTTCTGTAGAACCAGTGAATGAAATCATCTTCGGAATAGGATGCTCGACAAAATAATCCCCTATTTCACTACCACTACCTACAATGACATTCAGTACACCAGCGGGCACACCCGCCTCTTCAAACAATTTCCCTAATAATGTTCCACCTGTAACAGGTGTATCACTCGCAGGTTTAAGTACCACTGTATTTCCACATGCGATTGCGCAAACAACCGATCGCATTGACAAATGAAATGGAAAATTCCAAGGGCTAATGACAGCAATAACACCCAACGCTTTGCGTTGATAAAAACTTTTTCTCGCAGGATCTTTACTTTCTAGCTGAACAGTTTGGATTTGATCAGGAAAAGTGAATGATTCTGAGATAATACCAAGCGCAGCACCCACTTCAATATTTGCTTTGAGACGCGTACTTCCAGACTCGGTAATCAGCCAATCTATAATTTCGTCTTTACGTAATTGTATAATGTCATGCAGCTTCTGAATGATTTTCTTGCGATCTACAGCAGAGGTAATTAAGCCAAGATCAAATGCTTGTTGTGCTGCAGAAAAAGCGAGATCAACATCAGACTGATTCGCCGCTTGAATTTGGTGTATTTCTTTTAAATCAAATGGATTTAAATTTTGTATGACACGCTCTGAAGAGCCTTTTAACCAAGAACCATTAATAAACTGTTGATTTAAATTTGAATATTGCGTCATTTTATGTCCCTCTACATGCCATTTTTTACCCAATGGTCAACTATTTTACACAATCGTAAAAAAAGCCTCCGGAGAGGCTTTTTTATTTTAATTAGTCACCAGTGTAACCTTTAAGCTTCAAGCGGTAAGCATGAAGTAATGGTTCTGTATAACCTGATGGTTGTTCAGCACCTTTAAACACTAAATCATATGCTGCTTGGTAAGCATAACCGTCAAACCCAGGCGCCATTGGTGTGTACGCTGGATCGTTCGCATTTTGCTCATCTACAATTTTAGCCATACGTCGCATTACTTCTTCAACTTGCTCTTTAGTCACGATACCGTGACGTAACCAGTTAGCAACGTGTTGAGATGAAATACGTAAAGTTGCACGGTCTTCCATCAAACCAACGTTGTTGATGTCTGGAACTTTAGAACAACCAACACCCAAATCAACCCAACGAACAACATAACCAAGAATACCCTGAAGGTTATTTTCTAACTCTTTGGTTTTCTCTTCATCAGTCCAATTCGTATCAGTCGCTAATGGTGGAGTTAATAAATCATCTAAAGGTAATGCTTCAGTTTTTAACAACTCTTGTTGACGCGCTGAAACATTACATTGGTGATAGTGAATCGCATGAATTACAGCACCAGATGGTGATGGAACCCAAGCACAGCTCGCACCAGCTTCAGGATGCTCAATTTTGGTTTTATACATGTCTAAAAGCATATCTGGTTTAGGCCACATGCCTTTACCAATTTGTGCTTTGCCACGTAAGCCTGCTTGTAAACCAACCATCACGTTACGGTTTTCATATGCAGGGAACCAAATTTGAGATTTAACTTCACCCTTACGAACGAATGGACCTGCTTCCATAAAAGTATGGATTTCGTCACCTGTACGGTCCATGAATCCTGTGTTAATGAAGATGGTACGATCTTTCGCTTGAGCAATACAGTTTTTCAAGTTTACAGAAGTACGGCGCTCTTCATCCATGATCCCAATTTTAAGCGTTTTTGCTGGCAAACCTAGAGCTTGTTCTGCACGCTCAAATAGTTCAACTGCAAATGCAACTTCTTCAGGGCCATGCATCTTAGGTTTAACGATATACATAGAACCTTTACGAGAGTTCTTGATTTCGTTTTGACCTTTGATGTCAGCAAACGTTAACAACGGTGTGATCAATGCATCCATGATACCTTCATAGATTTCTTGACCATCCACAAGGATCGCCGGGTTCGTCATCAAATGACCAACGTTACGAAGAAGCATCAATGAACGACCGTGTAAAGTTGTTTCACCACCGATCAGATTCTTGTGGGTACGGTCTTTGTTTAAAGCACGAGTAATGGTTTTACCATTTTTCTCGATTTTCTCTTCCAACGTACCCTTCATCAAACCTAACCAATTACGGTAGCCTTCAACTTTTTCTTCAGCATCAACCGCAGCAATTGAGTCTTCCAAATCTTGAATCGTTGTTACCGCAGATTCTAAAACAAGATCTTTTACGCCAGCAGCATCCGTTTGACCAATTGGGCTTGTCGCATCGATTTCAATGATGACATGCAGACCATTATTTAATAAAACGATCTCTGTCGGCGCAGATTCTTCACCATTAAAACCTACGAATTGAGCTTCTTTAGCCAAATTCGTTGTGCTGCCATCTTTAAGCGTTACCACTAATTTTTTTGCTTCAACAGCGTATTTCGTAGCATCTACATGTGATCCATTTGCTAAAGGGAAAGTTTCATTTAAGAAATTTTTAGCAAAAGCGATAACTTTTTCGCCACGAACAGGGTTATACCCCTTACCTTTTTCCGCACCGCCTTCTTCCGAAATGACATCGAAACCATACAATGCGTCATATAAAGAGCCCCAACGAGCATTTGCAGCGTTCAAGCAGTAACGCGCATTACGTACAGGCACAACCAATTGTGCACCGGCCAATAGTGCGATTTCTTCATCTACATTTTCAGTTGTAATTTGAAAATCTTCTACTTCTGGTAATAAGTAGCCAATTTCTGTCAGGAAAGCTTTGTAAGCTCCTAATTCAAATTTATTATTGCGGTGCCATTCATCAATTTTCGCTTGAATGTCATCACGCTTAGCCAAGAGTGCTTTATTTTTTGGGCTAAGATCAACAACGACTTGTTCAAAGTTTTTCCAGTAAGTTTCACTGTCTAAACCAGAACCTGGTAGTGCTTCATTTTCGATGAAATCGTAGAGTTCTTTAGCAATCGCTAACTTGCCTTTCTGAATACGTGCAGTCATTGTCTTTCCTGATATTGCTACTTTTTATACAAGAGAATCTAGTATACCCATTTATAAATTGCTGAATAGTAATATCACATTGCTAAATAGTGATCATTTATTATAGACACCAATTAGATGAGACTTTTGATCTATTACTTATTGAGTCGTTTTAATTCAACAATCTAATTACAGTGTATAAAGTTTTATGAAGGTAGAAATTAGACTTAAGTGCCAATTTCCATCAAATCTGATTTAATTTAAACCAATATGTCTATTTTCTCTACGCTTTTAAGGAACGATTTCAAATTTATTCCACTCCAAATAAAAAAACCCAAACATCATCTGTTTGGGTTCATTTGTGAATTCTCACATTTATTCAGCGGGCTTATCAATTTGTCGATGCGCAGATTGTAAATAGTCATCTGATTGCATTTCAAGTAAACGTGAACGTGTACGTTCGATTTCAAACGCTAATTTTTCGCCACTATATATATCAATGATACTGGCATGTGAGGTCAGTAACAATTTAACACCACGATCATAAAACTCATCGACTAAATAAATGAATCGGCGTGTCCCTTCTGATAAATAATCATTTAGATCGGGAACATTACTGACTAGGACTGTATTATAAGTATTCGCAATTTCGATAAAGTCCGCAGGACTTCGTGGCTTCATACAGAGTTCAGAAAACTCACACCACAATACATCTTCAGTATGACCAATCGTATCGACATTACGTCCATTAATGATGATCGGTTCTTCACTGACATTTTGAGCACTGGTTAATGCTGAAAAACGTTGTGCCATCCATACCTGATTATCATGGCTTAAAGGAGACTTGAACAATTGCGCTTGTTTCAGTACACGCAAACGATAGTCAACACCTGCATCCACATTCAAAATAACACAATTCTTTTTTACCATTTCAATCGTTGGAATAAAGCGGTCGCGATGAATGCCGTTCTTGTATAAACCATCTGGTGCAATGTTTGATGTCGCAACAAGTGTAATTCCACGAACAAATAGCTTTTGGAATAAATCACTTAAAATCATCGCATCCGTGACATTTGATACAAAGAATTCATCAAAACAAATCACAACCGCATCTTTGTAAATTTGATCAGCAACGATGTCGAGTGGATTTTGTTGTCCTGAATTTTTATTTAACTCTTTATGCACATATTGCATAAAATGATGGAAATGCATACGCGTCTTGCGACGGAATGGTATCGCATCATAAAACTGGTCCATCAACCAAGTTTTTCCACGCCCAACACCACCCCACATATAAACACCCTTAGGGGCTGTTTGGCGGCGAAAACGTCGAAACGCTTTTTTAGAAGCTTTATATCGTAAGATCAGTTCTTCCCAAACACGATTAAGTTCATGTACTGCTTGAGCTTGAGCAGCATCAGGCATAAATTGTCCTGACGAAATTGCGTGAGCATAACGTTCTGCAGGTGATTGCGGAGTGTGACTTAAACTATTTTGCGAAGAATGAGAATGGAACATAGATATTGATTACTTTTTTAGGCCGTCGGAAGTATAACGAATATTTAAAAAAATGATAAATAACACTTTGGCATATACCATTTGAGCATACATGCTGAGGTTATTTCCCATACTGTCGTGGACTTTGTCCAAACCATCTTTTAAAAGCATGGTTAAATGCTGCAGGTTCTGAATATCCAAGCATTTCAGCTATTACTTCTATCGAATACTCTTTGTACTCAATTAATCGAAGCGCTTTCTCTCGAATGAGTTGCTCCCGTATTTGCTTATAGCTTGTATTCAATTGGTTAAGCTGATGTCGCAAAGTACGCTCTGGAATATTCAAAGCTTGAGCAGTTTCTGCCATTGTTGGAATCTGCCCCGTTTGTAAATCCAAATAATCGTGAATTCTTTGAATCAACTGGTGTTGATTCAATTGTTGCGCATTTAATCTTTCGATCTCAGCATTACATCTTTGTTGGTGGACATTAAATGTGATTTGATCAGCTGAAGGCAACTTCAATTCTAAAATTTCTGCATCAAAAATCAGTCGAAATTTATCATGTTCAAACCGAACTTGCGCACCGAAATAATTCAAATACTTGTTCAAAAAAATGGATTCTTTCGGTCGTGAAAACGGCAATTCAACCTGCACTTCAGGAAAAGGCAATCCTATCATTTTGTAGATATCTTGCACGAATTTAACCGTACCTGAAATTTCACATTGAGCCCTGAACTCATCAACTTCACTTTGTAAATTGAGAGGCTCATAACATAAAGCCGCATAGACACTCGTCTGCTCTAATGTAAGTCTACCCGATAAATGGGTAAGCGCTTGATAGCGTATTCCATTTGTGAGAGCCGCACCGACATTCGGGCTTGTGACCAACAGCATAAGAAGCGGACCATAGCCTGCGAGCGCATAATGTTGACCGACATCTAAACCGAGCAACGGGTTAACCCCTTTAGCAATAATTCTTTGAATGATTTGTTCTAATTCAGGTTGAATCGTTGAACTCGGATCTAAAGCATCCGCCTTTAAACCGACAGCTTCCAATCTTTCGTCCACATTTATTCCGATTTGTCGCATACCCTGTATGAGATACAACAAACCGAGAATCGACCTTTTCATAAATCAGAATTTTAAAATTAAAGTTGCATATGTTTTACCCTAAAAAAAAGGGAAAGAATATTGCCGAAAATATCAATATTAAATGTCAATGAAATCATGTCAGTTTCAGTCCAGACTGATTATGATAGCTTCAAATAATATAAACGAGTATTAAAATGGAAGTTACATCAGATCAGCTAGATACAAATTCAGTCGACTTAACTGAAACGCAATTCATCAAGAAAAATACTAAAATTGCGATTATCGGCGCCGGATTTGGAGGATTAGCCACAGCTATTCAACTTCTTAAACGCGGTATCAAAGATTTTGTTATTCTTGAAAAAGCTTCAGATGTAGGTGGTACTTGGCGTGAAAATCAATACCCGGGTGCTGCATGTGATGTGCAGTCTCATATGTATTCATTATCTTTTGCACCAAAATCTGACTGGACAAAACGATATGCTGAAGCACCTGAAATTTTCCAATATATTCAAGACCTTATTCAAGAATATGATTTAAAAAAATTTATTCAATTTGATACCGAAGTCATTTCGACACGCTTCGATGAGCAAGCTCATGCGTGGGAAATCTCCATCAAGAATCAAAGTGCTCTACACAGTCAATTCCTTATTTTTGCCTCTGGTCCATTGCATATTCCTCAAATTCCAAAGATTAAAGGAATCGAAAAATTTAAAGGCGAAGTATTCCACTCATCATCTTGGAATCATGCTTATGACCTGAATGGTAAACGTGTAGCCAGTATCGGCACAGGTGGAAGTGCAATTCAATATATTCCTGAGATTGCATCAAAAACCAAACAGTTATACGTGTTTCAAAGAACCGCTGCATGGGTAATACCGCGCGATGAACGTGCTTATAATGCTTTAGACAAAAAACTGTTTGCCCAATACGACTGGTTTAGAAAATTGCATCGAGCGCGCTTGTATTGGTCAAATGAATCACGCGTAGTTCCGATTGTTAAACCTCAAATGATGCGACTGGGTCAAAAACTTGCAGAAGCTTTTATTCGCTTCCAAGTCAAAGATAAAGAAATAGCAAAAAAATTGACACCAGATTACACCATGGGGTGTAAAAGAATTTTAGTATCAAATCGATATTTCCCAACATTTAATCGCAAGAATGTAGAGCTCGTGACGGACAGCATTCAAGAAATTACTGAAAATGCGATTGTTACCAAAGATGGTCAAGTACGAGAAATAGATTGCTTAATTTACGGTACTGGTTTTATTACTGATCCACGAATTTATTTAAAAGATTTTAAATGTTATGGCGAAAATGGTATTGAGTTGAAAGAAGCTTGGAAAGAGGGTGCTGAAAGCTACTATGGAATTTCTACCAAAGGATTTCCAAATCTCTTTCAACTTTTAGGCCCGAATACTGTTTTAGGTCATAACTCTGTAATTTTTATGATCGAATCTCAAGTGAATTACATTCTACAACTGATTGAAGCTGTAGATAAATCCAAAACCAAAGCAATCGTGGTCAAAGATGGAGTTCAAGAAGAATTCAACCGTAAAATCCAAGAAAAATTTGCAGGCACAGTTTGGCAATCTGGCTGTGTGAGTTGGTATCAGCAAGAAGGCGGAAAGAATTTTTCACTTTGGCCGAGTTATACATGGAAGTATTGGCTAGAAACCAAAAATGCAAATCTAGCCGATTATCGTTTCTTAAATTAAATGAATAAAAAAATCAGCTCAATTGAGCTGATTTTTTTTACTGAGCCAGCGCTTTTTGAATATCATCTTCAATGCTTTCTGGTTTAGTTGTAGGTGCATATCGATTAAGCACTTTGCCATCTTTTCCAATCAAAAATTTGGTAAAGTTCCACTTAATTCCACTTCCTAAAATGCCTTTGCTGTTGTTGGTGAGATACCGAAAAATCACATGGGCTTCAGGACCTTTTACATCCACTTTAGCGAACATCGGAAAGGATACACCGTAATTTCTCTGGCAAAAACTACCAATTTCTTCGTGCGTACCCGGATCTTGCCCACCAAATTGATTACACGGAAATCCTAATACCTCAAAACCTTGATCTTTATACTTTTCATACAGCGCTTCCAACCCTGCAAATTGTGGCGTAAATCCACATTTGCTGGCTGTGTTGACTATCAATAGCACTTTACCTTCATAGTCCGAAAATTGCTTATTTTCCCCTTCTAGCAATTCTGCCTCAAATTGATAAATATTGGTCATGGATAGGTTTCCTCATCATTTTTTTCTTGGGTTTTTAATTCTAATGAAGCTGAGTTTACACAATAACGAAGACCTGTAGGTTCAGGTCCATCCTCAAAAACATGACCTAGATGTGCGTCACAATGATGACAAACAATCTCAGTACGAATCATGCCATGTG
This sequence comes from Acinetobacter sp. ANC_7682, assembly GCF_056779795.1. Lineage (NCBI taxonomy): Bacteria > Pseudomonadati > Pseudomonadota > Gammaproteobacteria > Moraxellales > Moraxellaceae > Acinetobacter > Acinetobacter sp. ANC_7682. Next base: position 17,078 of record NZ_JBWYIQ010000012.1, read on the forward strand.
AGTGATCGTCATGTTCTTCAATGACTGTTTGGTTGATTGGACGATAAAAACTAGGCCATCCACAACCACTGTCATATTTGGTTTCTGAAGTAAATAAAGGTTCGCCACAGCAACGACAAACATAAGTTCCTTCTTGTTTGGCATTCCAATATCGCCCTGTGAAAGCAGGCTCAGTTCCCTTTTGACGGGTAATGCGATACTCCTCTGGTGATAACTCTCTTTGCCATTCTCGGTCTGTTTTATTGAGTTTTCCCATGATTAACTCCTTTAAATCTTTGACATTCAATGTCATGCTTCAGTACCTTCATATTTACGCTAGAGCTTGAAAAATTTCTAGCTAAATTTCTACATAGATTGTGATATTTAGTAATCTATTTTTATTCACTCAAAAATAATTGGATGGGAATATGTCCGTTTTAGGTAACACTACTCCACGCGAAATTAAGAAATCGTCTAAGCTCGAGCATGTATGCTATGACATTCGTGGACCTGTGTTACGCGCCGCCAACGAAATGGAAGAAGCCGGACATAAGATAATTAAACTCAATATCGGCAACCCAGCGCCCTTCGGTTTTGAAGCACCTCAAGAAATTATCAATGATGTTGCGTTGAACTTACCAAATGCAATCGGCTATACAGACTCAAAAGGGATTTTCCCTGCCCGCAAAGCGGTTTGTCAGTATTATCAACAAAAAGGTATTTTCAATATGCATGTCAATGACGTGTATATTGGGAATGGTGTTTCTGAACTGATTGTAATGGCTATGCAAGGCCTGTTAGATGACGGCGATGAAATGCTGGTACCAATGCCAGATTATCCATTATGGACTGCTGCCGTTAATCTTTCTGGTGGTACAGCAATTCATTATAAATGTGATGAAGAAGATAATTGGTATCCTGATATTCAGGATATGGAAAACAAAATTACGCCTAATACTCGTGGGATCGTGATTATCAATCCGAACAACCCAACGGGTGCTGTTTATCCACGCCATGTCTTAGAAAAAATTGTCGCTCTTGCAAAAAAATATGACCTGATTTTATTTGCTGATGAGATCTACGATAAGATCGTTTACGATGGAATCGAACATGTATCGGTCGCTGCCCTTGCGGGTAATCAACTGTGTATTTCATTTAATGGATTATCTAAATCCTATCGAATCGCTGGATACCGTTCAGGCTGGATGGCAATTACGGGTGATAAGACACGTGCGGCAGATTATATTGAAGGTCTAGATATGCTCGCGTCAATGCGCCTGTGTGCTAACCATCAAGCTCAATATGCTATTCAAACTGCATTGGGTGGCTACCAGTCTATCAACGATTTAATTCGTCCAGGTGGTCGTTTGTATGAGCAACGCAATATTGCTTGGCAAATGTTGAATGAAATCCCAGGTGTAAGTTGCGTTAAACCTGAAGGTGCAATGTATTGTTTCCCTAAACTTGATCCTGTAGTTTATCCGATTCAGGATGATGAACAGTTTATGCTTGACTTCCTCAAAGCAGAAAAAGTGTTATTGGTACAAGGCACAGGATTCAACTGGCCTACGCCTGATCATTTCCGTGTGGTGTTCTTGCCTGCTGAAAATGAACTTCGTGAAGCGATTAACCGTTTAGGAAGATTCTTGGCGAAAATGCGTTAATTCAGTCGTTTTATGTGAATGAAGTATTTAAAACCCCCAGATTTCAATCTGGGGGTTTTATATTTAATATTTTGATTATTTCATGATATTAATTTCATTTTGATTATATACAAGCACCCTTCTTTTCCTTTATCGTGATTAAGCATTATCCATGCACAATACTATAAAAAACATTTAGGAAAAAAGATGAAAAAGACGCTAACCGCACTGACTCTATCGATTGGCTTGTTATTACCCCTAACGAGCTTTGCTAAAAATAACGTTGTTGTCGTTGCAACTGGGGGAACGATTGCGGGTGCTGGTGCAAGCTCAACCAACAGCGCCACTTACACTGCCGCAAAAGTTCCAGTGGATGACTTACTGAATGCCGTTCCTCAAATTAAAGATTTAGCCAATGTGAGCGGCGTACAAGCAATGCAGGTTGCTTCTGAAAGCATTACAGACAAAGAACTACTCTCCCTTGCCCGCCAAGTCAATGATTTGGTTAAAAAGTCAGATGTAAATGGCGTTGTAATTACACATGGTACAGATACCTTAGAAGAAACCGCTTTTTTTCTTAATCTAGTGGTACAAACGGAAAAACCTATTGTTGTTGTCGGCTCAATGCGCCCATCGACGGCTTTATCTGCGGATGGCCCACTAAATTTATATAGTGCAGTTGCTCTGGCAGCAGACCCGAGTGCAAAAAATAAGGGGGTGTTCGTCCTTATGAACGATAGTATTTTTGCAGCTCGAGATGTGACTAAAGGCATTAATATTCATACTAATGCCTTTGTAAGCCAATGGGGAGCTTTAGGGACGTTGGTAGAATCTAAACCTTATTGGTTCCGAAGTTCTGTTAAGCGATTTAATCAGCGGTCAGAATTCAATATCGAGAATATTAAGGGTGATACACTCCCATTAGTTCAAATTGTCTATGGCTCTGGCAACATGATTCCTGATGCTTATCAAGCGTATGCCAATGCTGGGGTTAAAGCCATTGTCCATGCAGGTACAGGAAACGGTTCAGTCGCGAAAAATATTGTTCCCACGCTGAATCAACTTCAGCAAAGTGGTATACAAATTGTACGTTCTTCACGAGTGCCACAAGGATTCGTTCTCCGTAATGCCGAACAGCCAGATGACAAATATGGTTGGGTAGTTGCACATGACTTCAACCCTCAAAAAGCTAAAATTTTAACCGCGCTTGCTTTAACCAAAACCAAAGATGCAAAAGAAATACAACGCATGTTCTGGGAATATTAAGCCCAATTTTCATGTTATAAAAAAGTGCCGAATGGCACTTTTTTGATTGATATAAAATCGCCTTTATTCAAATCGAAGATAATTTGTGCGAATCATATAAAATATCGTGGATTCTCAGTTCTAAATCACTTTGCATGATAAAATACGCTCTGCTCTTGTAAAGGACTCATCTATGCAGTTTGTTCATCTCGGTGTTCATACAGAATTTTCTATTACTGAATCAATCGTACGTATACCTGATCTAATGAAGTCTGCTGTACAGGATTCTATGCCTGCACTCGCGATGACAGATTTATCGAACTTACATGCAGCAGTGAAGTTTTATACCTCGTGTCTTAAAAAAGGGATTAAACCTATTTTAGGAAGTGTGATTCGTTTGAATGATGAATCACATCGTATGACTTTACTGGCGATGAATAATGAGGGTTGGCGTAGTTTAACTGAAGTAGTATCGCGCGGCTTTATTGAAGGACAACAACTCAGTATCCCGTGTGTAAAAAAAGAATGGGTGTTAGAACAAGCGCCGGGCATGATTGCACTTTTAGGGATTAAAAGTGATGTTGGAGAAATGCTGTGTTCAAGTAGCCCTGAAAAAGCTGAACCCTTACTTGAAGCTTGGATCGAAAAATTTGGCAATCGTGTTTATTTAGCACTCACACGTACCAATCGCCCACAAGAAGAAGATTTTATTATTGAAGCTGTTAAATTAGCCGCAAAATATCAAATCGGTGTTGTCGCTCATAATGATGTTCATTTTATTAGAGAAGAAGACTTTGAAGCCCATGAAGCGCGCGTCTGCATCGCAGATGGCTATGTTTTAGGTGATAATCGTCGTCCACGTACTTACAGCCCTGAGCAATATTTCAAAACAACAGCGCAAATGGTGGAGTTATTTGCTGATATCCCCAGTGCTATTCAAAATACAGTTGAAATTGCTAAACGCTGTAATGTGACACTTCGCTTAGGTAAATACTTTTTACCTGACTATCCAATTCCTGAAGGTCATACAATTGATACCTTCTTTGCCCATTTGTCTAAAGAAGGATTAGAAGAACGTCTTAATCACCTTTATCCTGTGGAGAAACGTGGAGAAGACTGGCCTGAAATTCGCAAAGAATATGACGATCGTTTAGATTTTGAAATCAAGATCATTAACTCGATGGGATTCCCAGGTTACTTCTTGATTGTCATGGACTTCATTCAGTGGTCCAAGAACAATGGCGTACCTGTAGGCCCGGGTCGTGGTTCAGGTGCAGGCTCATTAGTTGCATACAGTTTAAAAATTACAGATTTGGATCCACTGCCATACGGACTTCTTTTCGAACGTTTCTTAAACCCTGAACGTGTTTCGATGCCAGACTTTGACGTGGATTTTTGTATCGCAGGTCGAGATCGTGTAATTGATTATGTCGCACGAACTTATGGGCGTGATGCTGTATCTCAAATTGCAACATTTGGTACGATGGCAGCGAAAGGTGCAATTCGTGATGTTGCACGAGTTTTAGGTAAGTCTTACGGCTTAGCAGATCGTATTTCTAAAATGATCCCGACTAAACCTTTAGGTTTAAGTTTAGAAGAATCTTTAGAAGCAGAACCACAACTTAAAGATATTGTAACCAACCCATCCAACCCAGATTATGAAGATGCTTCAGAAATCTGGGAAATGGCGCTTAAACTTGAAGGAATAACGCGTAACACTGGTAAGCACGCAGGTGGTGTTGTAATCGCACCGACCAAGATTACGGACTTCTCAGCTGTACTGTGTGAAGAAGATGGTACTGGTCGTGTCGCTCAATTTGATAAAGACGATGTTGAAGCGGCAGGACTTGTTAAATTTGACTTCTTGGGGTTGCGAAATCTTACTGTAATTGAAGATGCTATTCAGCACATTAACCAACGATTAAAGTTTGATATACCTCTAAAGATTGAAAATATTCCGCTGAATGACAAAGCAGCGTATTCAATATTTGCCGAAGCAAATACCACTGCGGTATTCCAATTTGAATCCGTGGGCATGAAAAAAATGCTCAAGGAAGCACGCCCAAGTAAATTTGAAGAAATTATTGCCTTCGTGTCATTGTACCGCCCGGGCCCAATGGATCTAATTCCAGACTTTATTCATCGTATGCATGGTGGAGAGTTCGAATACTTACATCCCCTATTAGAAGGTGTCTTAGAACCTACCTATGGGATTATGGTATATCAAGAACAGGTTATGCAAGCAGCTCAGTATTGTGCAGGATATAGTCTAGGTGGTGCGGACTTACTTCGTCGTGCGATGGGTAAAAAGAAACCTGAAGAGATGGTTAAACAACGCCAAATCTTTATTGAAGGTGCTGCAAAAAAAGATATCGATGAGCAAACGGCGAACCATATCTTTGACTATATGGAAAAATTTGCAGGCTATGGTTTCAACAAGTCACATGCTGCAGCCTATGCATTGGTGGCTTATCAGACGGCTTGGTTAAAAGCACACTATCCTTCTGAGTTTATGTCCGCTGTACTGACTTCGGAAATGCAAAACACAGACAGTATTGTATTTTTGATTGATGACTGTCGTAACAATGGTCTCGATGTGTTACCACCTTCCGTCAATATGTCGATTTATCAATTCCATGCAATTGATGAAAAAACCATTGTATATGGTCTAGGTGCAATCAAGGGTGTTGGTGAAGCAGCAATGCAATCCGTGATTGATTCACGTAAGCAACTTGGACCTTATAAAGATTTATTTGATTTCTGCCATCGCATTGATCTGAAGAAAATCAATAAACGTACACTTGAAGCTTTGATTCGCTCAGGAGCCTTAGATTGTCTCGGCCTTGAACGCGCGACTTTAATGGCTCAATTGCCTGAAGCTGTACAAGCAGCCGAACAAGCTCGTTCAAACCGCGAAACAGGCATTATGGATTTATTTGGTGAAGTTGAAGAAGTTCAACGTAAACCCACTAAACCTGTAAAACCTTGGTCTGATGAAGTCCGTTTAAAAGGTGAAAAAGACACCTTAGGTTTATACTTAACGGGACACCCCATTGATGTGTATCGCCCCGAGTTAAAAGCGTTTATTTCTAACAAAATTAATGAGCTGACTCCAACACGTCGTGGTGTGACTACAGTATTTGCCGGCTTGGTTGTGGATGTCGCAAATTTCCCTAACCGCATGATGATCACACTCGATGATGGTACTGCTCGAATTGAAGTCTCAGCAAATCATGAACGCTTCCAACGTTTTAAAGATATTATTGTGAATGAAAGAGTGATTGTGATTGAAGGTGAAATATATGAACGTGAAGGCTTCGATCGTCCGATGGGACGCCTTACTAAGGCGTTTACATTAAACGAAATTCGTCAAAAACGTGCGAATCACATCCTCATCAAATTACAACCTGAGCATATTCAGCCAAATCTTGGTCAAGAGCTTTCACAGATCATTCAACCATTTTGTGATGTAGATATGTGTCAGCATGTGCCATTACAAGTACAACTCGACTTTCCATATGCAACGGCTGATTTTCATTTACCACCACAATGGAATGTCGCACCACTCGATGACTTATTGTTCAAACTGCGCGACTATTTTGGTAAAGAGGCCTTACATGTGGAGTATCATGTCAAGTCAAAAGCTGCACGTTCCCACGCCGCAGAACCAAAATCAGAACCAGTCATCACATCACATGCCTCTCCACCTGACCAGATCAGTATGGATGAAGCAATGGATCAATACATGACGGAAGTCAGTCAATACTCTTAATTTTGGAAGATTTATGAATTTAATTGATAATGCTGCTGTCTCAGCGCATTTGTCTCATGTGCGTATTGTCATGGTGAATACTACCCTGCCTGCGAATATCGGTAGCGCACTTAGAGCAATGAAAACCATGGGGCTTTCAAAATTGGTTTTAGTTGCACCTAAAACTTATCCTCACCCTGATATTGATGCACTTGCAGCCGGTGCAACCGATTTAATTGATCAAATTCAGATTGTAGAAACGCTTGAAGAAGCCATCGCAGATTGTCATTTAGTCTTTGGTACAAGTGCTCGTAGCCGAACTATTCCATGGCCTTTATTAGATGCTCGACCTGCTGCTGATAAATCGATGCAAGCGGTGATCAAAGAACAACAAGAAATTGCCGTAATATTTGGGCGTGAAGATCGCGGATTAACCAATGAAGAGTTGGCCTTGGCGAATTACCATGTGACCATCCCTGTGAATACAGACTATGGGGTACTCAATGTCGCTCAAGCCATTCAAATTATTTGCTATGAAATGCGAATGGCGACCACGGCTCTCATGGAACAAGTTGAAGATCCTCAAGCAGTTATGAAAGTGACTGATGAAGATTCTATGCATTGGGATGAGCCGTTGGTAACACATCAACAGATGGAACAATTTTATCCTCATTTTGAAAAAATGTTGCACGAAATCGAGTTTTTAGACCCAGAAAACCCACGATTATTGCCTTTACGCTTGCGTCGCTTATTCGGACGTATACAATTAGATCGTATGGAGTACCATCTTCTTAGAGGTATTTTCAGTCGTGTTCAGGCATTGAACAATGGCACATGGAAAAAGTCAGATTCTAAAGAGAAATCAAAAGATGCTTAAACAGCTTAAAGAAGATATTCAAGCTGTGTTTGCCCGCGATCCTGCGGCGCGCAACACATTTGAAGTTTTAACCACTTATCCAGGAATTCACGCACTGATTATGCATCGTGTTGCGCATGAGCTTTGGAAAAAAGAGTGTAAAACTTCAGCCCGCATGCTGTCTTCTTTTAGTCGTTTTGCAACTGGTATCGAAATTCACCCAGGTGCCAAAATTGGCAAACGTTTTTTTATTGATCACGGTATGGGTGTGGTCATTGGGGAAACAGCTGAAATTGGTGATGATGTGACGCTCTATCATGGCGTGACATTAGGTGGCACCACTTGGAATAAAGGCAAACGTCACCCAACTTTAGAAGATGGTGTAGTCGTTGGCGCAGGTGCGAAAATTTTGGGACCATTTACCGTGCATAAGAATGCGAAAGTAGGTTCAAATGCTGTGGTCACCAAAGAAGTCCCTGAAGGGGCTACTGCCGTAGGTAATCCAGCGCGGTTTATTATTAAAAATCAGCAAAAAGATTTGGACAAAGAATCAGAACGACGCAATTATGCAGAAAGCATCGGTTTTCAGCCTTACGCGACAACCCAAGATCAATCAGATCCTATGTTAGAAGGTATGCGAGTATTATTGGATCGTATACAGCACAATGAAAAGCGCATGAACACTCTATGTCAGCGACTTTCATTACTTGATCCAACATTTAATAACGCTCAAAGTAATGGACAACCATTTAGCGCTGAAGAGTTAAAAATCATTGACGAAGTTCGTCGTGAGTGCGAAGCTCAAACAGCACAATCAAAAGCTTAATGTATAAGTTTGACTAAGTTAGGTGAATCTGAGTTGCATGTTGTTTCGACTTTTCATAGACTCAGATACAACCTGAACTAGAATTTAAAAACATAATATTGGAAGAAAATATGACGATTAAGCCCCTCATTGCCACCATGATCGCTGTTTCATTATTGAGTGCTTGTAGCTCTCCAGCAGTAAAAAAACAATCTAAAACAAACGATCCAATCGTCTTTTCTGAGCCTGATTTAAGTGCGCCATTTTATGCATTAAATCCTTTCAATTATAGCCAACCACCAGTATTCGAGCTTGAACTAAAAAAAGCAGCCGCTGCTCCACTTCAAAAACTTGAGGTGATTGATCCAAATAACCCAAATAGGAAGATGATCCTCGATAAGAATAAATTAATCGTACCGACTGTGAATAGTTCACAACGTGCGATGAAATACACGGTTTTAGCGGGTCAAAATGAAATCGATATTACAGAAATTGATGACTTCCTCCAGATGGTTGAAGGTAAAGCACGTCACTATCCTCCTCGCTTTACAGATCGTCAAGAACGTCGCGGTTTTGAAGCTAAATTACGAGAAGTTTCAGCTCAACTAGATACTTTAGCAGCGAAAGATAACGCGTCATTCGATATCTTAATTCGTGCATTTAAAGCAAGTATATTGGGTCGTAACCTTGATCTTGGTTCTGCTTACACCACTAAATCTTTAAAATATGCTCAACAAATCCTGAAGATCAACAAAGAAGACGCTGAAGCGAACTTCTGGTTTGGTTTCTCTTTGTCTGAAGGTGGTGGTCAAAAAGAAGCTATTCCATATATCGACAAGGCCATCAAAGCGGGTGTTCAAGAAGCTTATCTCGTAGCTGTTAATAACTACCTCGCATTGAGCCAAAAGAAAAATGCAATCACAACTTTAAAAAATTACAAAGTGAAATATCCTGAAGAAACTGAAGTTGCTGACCGCTTGATTCAAGAAATTGAGAAACAAGGTCGCTACAATGTTTGGCAGATTTTAAACAATCCTGCGAAATCATAATCTTATTTCAAAAAAAAATAGACTGATTATTCAGTCTATTTTTTTTAGCACTTATTTTTATCTCCCTAAAAATAACGTATGCTCAGCGTTAATGATTCATGCTGACAGTTGAAAATATGTTTATGATGAACAATAAATACATCGGCGTCCTACTGCTCGCAACACCACTATTTATGACAGGTTGCCAAGTCGTCAGTGTAAAAAATCAAGCGCTTAATGTTTCGATCGCGAATGAACGAGATAGCATATTAACGCGTAAAAAAATGAGTGAAGCGAGTCTGAATGTCCTCTCCATGACAGGCAGTGAGGCTGAAAGTTGTTCTAATGATCCAGATAAATGCGTATCTGATCTAAAAAAAATAAAACAAATTCAAGATGAACAACTTTATTCAACTGCAAGTGAAGCATATTTGACACGGGCATTAACCTTCAGTAATTCTTCTGATTGTAATACCAGTTTAATTAATAAATATCAGTCAGAAGAAAAGCAAAAACTTCATCAAGAAAACTATAGTCAATGTCTTGACCAACAGTTAGCAATGCTTGATAAAAGTATTCGTTATAGTTATGCCTATCTATTCAAGACAAAACGCCAACCAAGCGACCGTATTTTCGATAATAGACAAGTTCAAATACGAGATTTCTACAATCAAGCCTTGGCGAAAATGGTGATGACCTATGGTATGCGCTATACGGGTGAAAAAGTTCCCAAACAAATAAAAATTGGTGAAAGCATTTATACCATCAACTATGACCATTACCCTCAGATTGCTAATCAAAAATTAGATAGCCTGCTTTCAAGCTACAATCTCAATTTTAGTGGCTTACGTTCGATTAACCGTCGGGATGGTTTCGGTGCGGAATTTGTCGCAACGCTTCCAGCGCCAGAGCGAAATAGCGATTCAGGTAAATATATTGTAGATCCATTAAATCACGCTTATAAAAATGGTCGTAATCCTAACATTCATCCACCACGTTATCTTTCAGTCACGATGACCGCTGAGCCTGCGCGTCAAAGTAATGTAGAGGATATTCTGAATGACCCGCATTTCACCCTGAATATTTATGATCCTTATGGATTAGATCAATTAAAAGTAGGTGGAAAAGTTTATCCCTTAGCTGCGAATTACTCTGCACCTTATGGTTTGTGGCTTGCCGAAAATAACTTAGGTGCTGCTGCATATTTGAGTTTGATTGATCGTGACAATACAATCACAATGCCCCATCTCTTTATGCTCGAACCCTATAATCCAAACAAAAAAATTATTGTTTTGGTGCATGGACTTGCAAGCAGTCCAGAAGCTTGGATTGCATTAACCAATGACATTATGGGAGATAATGTTCTAAGAGAGCATTATCAAGTTTGGCAAGTATTTTACTCAACCAATATGCCAATTTTAGAAAGTCGCTTTCAGGTGAATGCGATCATTCAACAAGCATTTGATTCACTTGATCAATCTACGGCATCAGCTAAAGATGCAGTTCTGATTGGACATAGTATGGGTGGTATTATTTCAAGATTATTGGTGAGCCAAGCTGATTTAACACAACCTGCATTGTCTCAATTAAAAAATTCTCAAATTAGCCGTTTTAAGAATGAACCTTTATTTAAAGCTCGTTTACAAATCAAACCTGTGCCACAGTTTAATCGTGCTATTTTCTTAGCAGCACCTCATCGAGGGACAGATTATGCTGATCGTTGGTTTACACGAGCTGCGCGTAAAGTGATCAAGCTGCCAGGTGCATTTTTGGGTGCATTTGCTGAATCGCTCTCAGATAAAGATATTAATATTAAACATTTTGTCAAAGACTTAGGTCATGGATTGATTCAAAATGGTCCGAGTGATCTGAGTCACAACTCTCCTTTCACCAATTTAACCTCACCTGTGACGCCAATTAAAGGGTTTAAATTTCACTCCATCATGGGGAATGTGACTGAGAGTAAAGATCCTACTGTTATGTCAGATGGGATCGTACCTTATCAGAGTGCGCATCTTAAAGGGGCACAATCTGAGATTATTATCAAAGGTGGTCACTCAATTCAGGAAACGCCTGAAGCTGTGTTGGAATTAAGACGAATCCTAAGACTTCATTTGACAGAGCTTGGAATTGCCAAATAACGATTTCCTTTAGCTTTTATCAGCCGATGTATCAAAGATGCATCGGCTTTTTGTTTTTATAGTCCCAAATGACGACTTTTGAATCCCACTCATATTTTTAATTACCTTCTCCATAAAATATTTGAGAAAAAATGGATAACGATTAGAACAAACTGGATAGCCTGACTCCCTTAATCACTGTTCAATAGATTCAAAGATAAATGAAATCAAGTGATATAAGGAGTTAGACCATGGGATCTCGTAGCAGCATCGAATGGCATGATTTTATTGAAGGATGTATCGATTTTCGACCAGAGGATGGCGTCTATCGTATCGCACGTGACATGTTTACTGAACCAGAACTTTTTGATCTAGAAATGGAAATGATCTTTGAAAAGGTATGGATCTACGCGTGTCATGAAAGTGAAATTCCAAAACCAAATGACTTTGTCACTGTTCAAATTGGTCGCCAACCGCTCATCATTAACCGTGATGGTCAAGGTAATTTAAATGCAATGGTCAATGCCTGCGAGCACCGTGGTGCTACATTGACCCGAGTTGCTAAAGGTAATCAATCCACATTTACCTGCCCGTTCCACGCTTGGTGTTACAAATCTGATGGTCGCCTCGTAAAAGTTAAAGCTCCTGGTGAGTATTGTGATGACTTTGATAAATCATCACGAGGTCTAAAAAAAGCACGTATTGCAAGTTATAAAGGATTTGTCTTCGTTAGCTTAGATACAACAGCTACAGACACTTTAGAAGATTATTTAGGTGATACACGTGTTTTCCTTGATCTTATGGTTGAACAATCACCTACAGGTGAATTAGAAGTTTTACCGGGTAAATCAGCATATACCTTTGCAGGAAACTGGAAGCTTCAAAATGAAAATGGTGTAGATGGCTACCACGTAAGTACTGTTCACTATAACTATGTATCTACAGTTCAATATCGTCAGCAACTGAATGCTCAAAAAGGGACCGGACCAAAAGACACACTTGATTACAGTAAATTAGGTGCTGGTGATGACACAACTGATGATGGTTGGTTCTCATTTAAAAATGGTCATAACGTTTTGTTTAGTGACATGCCTAACCCAACTGTACGTCCTGGTTACGCAACTGTGATGCCATATCTGGTTGAGAAATATGGTCAAAAACGTGCTGAATGGGCAATGCACCGTCTCAGAAACTTAAACCTATATCCAAGCCTTTTCTTTATGGATCAAATCAGTTCGCAACTTCGTATTATTCGTCCAGTTGCGTGGAATAAAACTGAAGTCATTAGCCAGTGTATTGGTGTTAAAGGTGAGTCGGCTGAAGCACGTCGTAACCGTATTCGTCAATTCGAAGATTTCTTCAACGTATCGGGCTTAGGCACGCCTGACGATTTAGTTGAATTCCGTGAACAACAGCGTGGTTTCCAAGCTCGTTTAGAACGCTGGAGTGATATTTCGCGCGGTTATCATAAGTGGAATTATGGCGACAGCCCGAATGCTCAAACACTTGGTATTAAACCAGTCATTACGGGAACTGAAATCACTCAAGAAGGTTTATATGTCAATCAACACCAAGTTTGGCGCGATCTCATGTTAAAAGGCTTAAAAAATAAAGCACTTAAACTCACTGAAGATACTTCTGAACCACACGAATGCCCTGCATCACAAGCGACAACTGAGGAGGCTTAATCATGACACAAGCTCTTGTACATCAAGTTTCTCAATTTTTATATGAAAAATCTGCGCTTTGTGACAACTATGAATGGGACGCATATTTAGAACTCTATGATGAAGACAGCGAATACCACATTCCACAATGGATTAGTGACCATGAATACGTCACTGATCCAAACCAAGGACTTTCGTATATCTATTATGAAAACCGTGCTGGCCTTGAAGATCGCGTATTCCGTATTGGAACTGGTAAAGCTGCATCAGCTACTCCCCTTCCGCGTCTCATGCATGCGATTCACAACATCCGTGTAAAAACACTTGAAGACGGATTATTAGAAGTTAAAGCGGGTTGGTCGACATTCTATAACCGCCAAGGTTTAGAAGGCTATTTTTACGGTCATGTCACTTATATCCTTCGTCAACATGAAGACACTTTCCGCATTCGTAAACAGCACACCATTTTGTTGAATGACAAAATTGATTCTGTGCTCGACTTCTATCACGTTTAAGGAGTAAAAGAATGAGTCATTCTGTTGCACTCAACTTTGCAGATGGTAAAACGTTCTTTATCTCTGTGAATAATGATGAGCTTTTACTTGATGCTGCGTTCCGTCAAGGTATCACATTACCTTTAGACTGCCGTGAAGGCGTTTGCGCAACCTGTCAAGGGCAATGTGAAAGTGGCAATTACACTCAAGATTATGTCGATGAAGAAGCATTAACCGAACGTGATCTGGCAGAGCGTAAAATTTTAGCTTGTCAAACACGAGTGCAATCGAATGCTGCATTCTATTTCGATCATGACTCAAGTTTCTGTAATGCTGGTGAAACACTTCAACTCGAAACCAAAGTGACTCACGTAGAATTAGTCTCTGAAACTACGGCAATCATTCATGTAGATGCCAGTCAACATACGCAGAAAATTGATTATTTACCGGGTCAATATGCTCGATTAAAAATTCCTGGTGCAAATGATTGGCGTTCTTATTCCTTTGCCAATTTACCCAATGAAGCTAATCAATTACAGTTTTTAATTCGCTTACTCCCGCAAGGTCTCATGAGTGACTATCTGCGAGATCGAGCAAAAGTTGGGGATACAATTTTACTCGAAGCACCTTTAGGCAGTTTTTATCTTCGCGAAGTGGAAAAAGAAAAGCCATTAGTCTTTGTCGCAGGAGGTACTGGATTGTCAGCATTTTTAGGAATGCTAGATCAAATTGTGAAACAACCTCAAATTCCACCAGTACATCTGTATTATGGTGTAAACAAAGAGCAAGATTTGTGTGAACAAGAAAGGTTAAAAGCATACTCAGCTAAGATTCCACACTTTGAGTATCATCCCGTAATCGGACAACCTTCTAATGATTGGACTGGAAAAAAAGGATTTATCCACGAACATTTAGATCAATCGCAATTAAGCGAATCAGCATTCGATATGTATTTGTGTGGTCCGCCACCAATGATCGATGCTGTCAAAAATTGGTTAGCTGATCACCAGATAGACAACGGACGTGTTTACAGTGAGAAGTTTATTCAAAGTCATAGCTCAAGATAATTAAATGAGCTTATGACAATCACTAAGGACTATCGTTAATATTCTTTGCAAACGATAGTCCTTTTTTGTTCTAACGTTTGAATATATGGAAATTTTAAATGCAAAAAATAATTGTAAATGACGTTATTGATCGGGAAAAAATGTCCCCTTTACAATGGACAGTTTTCTTTCTGGGGTTTTTGGTTTTTTTCTGTGATGGATTAGACACTGGCATCTTAGGCTTTATTGCACCAGCATTGTTAGATGATTGGGGTATTTCAAAACCAGATCTAGCACCTGTGCTCAGCGCAGCCTTAGTTGGTATGTCGATCGGTGCCATTATCTCAGGACCATTATCAGACAAATTTGGACGCAAGGGTGTCATCGTGATGACAACTTTGTTGTTTTCAATTTTTACCATCATGTGCGGATTCGCTTCTAACACACAAGAACTTATGATCTATCGTTTTATAACGGGGATCGGACTTGGTGCGGCTATGCCGAATATCAGCACAATGGTATCTGAATATATGCCTCTAAAACGCAAAGCATTCCTGACTGGATTAGCAGGTTGCGGATTTATGTTAGGAATCTCGAGTGGCGGTGTCTTATCTGCGTTCTTATTAGAGAATCAAGGTTGGGCGAATGTCATTATTATTGGCGGTATTATCCCACTGATTGTATTGGTATTTCTGATCACTAAGTTACCTGAATCACCTCAATACCTCATCAAGCAAAATCGTCAAGAAAAAGCAAAACCAATTCTTGAGAAGATTCACGGTCAAGCATTTGATCAAAGTACTGTATTTGTACTACCTGAAGCAGAAGTTTTAGATCCTAAACAAAGCCCTGTTAAAATTTTATTTAGCAAATACTTTTGGGGTTCAGCAATGCTTTGGCTGTGTTGCTTTACCAGCCTAATGGTGTTTTATCTGTTAACCAGCTGGATGCCGACTATTCTTAAAACCGCTGGATTTACAACAGAGCAGTTTAGTTTAATTGCAGCGATTTTCCCATTCGGCGGTGTAATAGGTGCATGCTTTATGGGTTGGTATATGGATAAAGTTAATCCAAATACTGTGATTAAATATTCTTATCTCGCAGCATTTGTATTGTTCTTCGTTGCAGCATTCGTAAGCCAAAGTATTGTTTTACTCGGTATTGCAATTTTCTTAATTGGCGCATTATTAGTGGGTGCTCAATCATCACTACTTCCATTAACAGCACTGTTCTACCCTTCAGTGTGCCGCGGTGTAGGTGTTTCATGGATGCATGGTATTGGTCGTATCGGTGCGATCTTAGGTGCGTTCTACGGATCACTGATTTTTACTTTTGAATTATCTCTTGCAGGTATTTTCTATGTCCTCGCAATTCCGACATTTATTTCGTTTATTGCGCTCGCATTAAAAGGACTGAAACAACCTGAATCAGCCAATACTGCAACTGCTGAAGTAACCCATTAATCTCGACTCAGTCATTAAAAAGCCCCAATCAAGGGGCTTTTTTTAAACCATTATTTTAAGTGTTTCACTCGGGAGAACCCCATACTTGGCTTTGTATTCTTGAGAAAAACGTCCTAAATGTCTAAATCCCCAATCATAAGCCAATCTTGAAATGGAAATATTTGCATTGTTCTGCAACAAAGCATGATGAATCTGTTCAAGTCTATAGTTTTTTAAATAATCCATAGGACTCATATGCAGCGCTTGTTGAAACTCACGGTATAAAGTCGATTTTGAAGTCCCCGATATCATGACTAAATCTGATGCATCCAACTCTTGATCAGCAAAACGATGAATAAACTCTCTGACCACCATGACTGGCTTCGGAAGCTGATACTCTTGGAGCGATCTTAATTCATTGGAATAATTATTGTGCTGGGTTAAAAGCAAAGCCTTAATCAAAAAACTTTCATAGTCTTGAGAAAGCAGATTTAAACCATCAAAACGAGAATAATCTTGCCTGAGCGATAAACATTGTTGAATATTATTCCACCATAATCTTAGGAAGTTATCTTCACTAAATGGCATATCTGGTTCAAAAATCACCCGCTCTTTAACAGGTTTAGAAAGCAGATTGGAAAGTACAGATTTGACACTTTCTTCAGGAATCACTACTTGAAATTTTTTACAATTACGGTGAATGATGAGTTCTTGCTGATCCTGACTAGAAACAATGATTCCATTATTACTGTGTGATAAATGAGTTTCTCCATTCATACGCAATGTTTGCTGTCCATGAATAGGCAAACTGATACTGTATGCACCTAGCTGCTGAATTTGAATAGACACATCTGTGCCATAACTGATACAGCCAATTGCCATTTTTTTACTCGGCAAGCGTATACCTGAATAATGGAAATCGAGCTGATCTTTACGAGCAGTATCTAATTGATGTGAACCACAAATAAGGCTCATTAATCGTTGAGCAACATTCAATTCACGCGAAGCGTGACTAAGATCCTTATGTTGGCTGAGTGTGATCATCCTGTTCACCTAGCTATTTTGAATCGTGATAAATACTATAAAACATTTTTAAAAATAATGTCGAAATAAAGTCTCTAGGCTTCGACTAAATATTTACATATATTTTTGAATATCAATTAATAAATCAAAAAATACTATTTTGGTATCTTAGATTACTTAATAAGTATCGTTATTTTTTATCATAATTTTCAAAATCTTGATCAAAAATCAAAGAGATCAAATATGAGGTTTAATTTGACATTCAGTGATTATAAAGATAGATTTTGAATAACGTCCTAAGGATAGGACCGATATAAATAAACGCAATATTTTTCAATTTTAACTATATCTATCACGTTTTAAAATTATTGTTTTGGTCTGAATATTGCTTCATTTATTTATATCGTAAATCTCATTCCATGAAATCAATTTAAAAATACATTCATGGTGCGCGCTACTAATGAGCCAAAAGGAACCAAAATGAACCAGCTTCATTCCTCTCAGCTAACTGGGCAAAATTTTCGTAATGAATCAATTTTCACCCGCCAAAATTTGGTCTTCCATCAAGCAGATTTAAGCGAAACTTGTAAAAATGTGGGTCAAATTTTTAAGCCTCATGCACTCAAAGTGTTAAAACCTGCTAAAAATTTTAGTGCAAGCATGCACCATGTTCAAACTGGTGCTCTTTCTATCAGCCGTTTGGAATATGGTGCAGATGTATTGATCGAACCAGATCAACTAGAAAAGTTTTATCTGATTCAGATTCCTACTCAAGGCTATGCAGAAATTGAATTTGGTCACGATAAATTTATTTCATATTCAGAAGTAGCATCAATTATTTCACCTGACCAATCACTCAGAATGCGCTGGCGTGCTCACTCGCCTCAACTTATTCTTAAAATTTCAAAAGATGATTTTGCACATCATTGTCAGCAACATATCGTGAAATCTGAACAAAAAAATGTAATTTTTAATCCACGACTCGATTTTACTACTCAATCTGGTGGTTATTTTCTACAACTTTTGAGAACCATGATGGATGCACTCAAATGTGAGCATCATCCTCTCCACCATCCACTTGCCTTTAAGCAGTTTGAATCAAATTTATTTAATGCTCTTATTTATGGGCAACCAAACAATGCTTTTTTTAAAGCAAACGCTCATCATGAGAAAAAATTAGCACCTTACTTTATCAAACGTGCTGAAGCATACATTCGGCAACACTTGCATGAACCACTTAATATCGAAGTCTTGGCTGAACAATCAGGTGTAAGTGCACGAACACTCTTCGCCGGATTCAAAAATCATTTTGGCATTACCCCTATGGCATACTTACGTGAGCTTCGTTTTGAACAAGCTCATCTTGAACTGATGAATAATGAACATGCCACGGTCACTGATGTTGCATTTAAATGGGGCTTTACTCATTTAGGTCGTTTTTCACAAGAGTACAAACGTCGTTATGGCGAGCTGCCATCATCAACGCGTAAGATTACACAAAATTCACTCTTCTCTTAATTTTAGGTCTATGAATAAAAAAGCCTGTGATTTCACAGGCTTTTTTGATTAGAAATGATGAATGTATCGAATTTGGAATCGATCACCTTCAGTTCTATTTTTTGCATCATGCTCAAAATATGCATTTGCGACGACATGATTTTTTGGCGAGTGACTATACATAATTCCAGGTCCAACAGCCCACACACTTTCTTTGCGACCATCGACTTTTACACCATCAACTTTGGTACCGGTGAGCTGTTTTAAGTAATATCCACTTAGACCCAACCGAATCTGATCATGTACAGCATATTCAGATGCTAAGTTAATGTGAACTGCTTGCCCCGCTTGGATGTCATCAGCAGCACCAAAACTATAAGTTGGATCATCATTTTTAAAATTATACAAATAATGAGCGCGTGTCGAAGCTGTCCATTTCGGATTAAACCAATACGTTGCAGCCCAATATGGATTGAAGGAAAATGCATTATTGCCCGGATTAATATAACGGTTTTGCTGATATTCCCCTGTCGGCAAATTTAGCTGTAATTCAATTCGATGGACAAATTTTGGTCCCTGTTCACCCATGACTGGATCGAACTGGAGAAATGGACCAATCATTAAATCTCCAAATCCACTTTTAGCTTTTAGCGCTTGATTATTTAAACCATCGTCAACACTCATTTTACTTAAATAAGGGATAAGTAAGTTCAGACCTAGACTTGAATGAGCAGTCGGTTTATAGGTCGATATGTAACTTAATTGCTCAACAATCACTTGATAATTTAAATCTGTTTTGGGCAATGGAAGATTTTGTCCACTCGCATCTCTCAACTTATCACTATCATAATGTTGAAAATAAGTTTGTGAATACCAACCCGGTCCAGCTGGTAGTCCACCATCCAGAAAGCTGGTCATACCCAAATTCACAGTTGGTAAATCATAAGCCAGAGCTTGTGATGAATATGCTGCAGTAAACAAGGTTAAAGTGCTTAATATAATTTTATTTTTCATGTGTATTTCCAACAAAAAAACCACGATTATTCATCGTGGTTTTTAGAGCAATAATTAAAGGTCTGGATGGCTCGCTGCAATTTGGTAACGACCAGCATGAAATACTAAGGGCTCACCAGCAGTTTGTTGATATTTTTGAATTTCACCGATAAAAATCAGGTGATCGCCACCTTCGTATTGCTGTACATTTTTACAGACAAGTGTAGCAAGTGCTTCATTCAGTAATGGAACGCCTGTATCACATTCACCATGATCAACTGTCGCAAACTTATCTTGTGCACCACGGGCAAAATGGGTAGAAAGCTGATGCTGCTCCTTCGTTAACATATGAATTGCAAAGTGCTCAGCTGCAACAAAATCGGGCAAACTTGGTGCTGTTTTCGACAAGCTCCACAATACAAGCGGTGGATCTAATGACAACGAAGAAAATGAATTGGCTGTCATGCCCACTTTTCGTCCATCCGTTCCACGTGTGGTGATTACGGTAACACCTGTGGCAAACTGACCAAGGAGATTACGAATCTCGCGAGGATTACTGATATCAATCTCTTGCAGATTAATTTTATCTAATACATCCATTTTTAACACCTCAGTTCCATTAAGCCACTTTAAAAACTTGATCTGTTTCTAATAATTCTTTCGCTGCGTTTTCGTCAAACCACCACGGTGAAAAGTTACGTGGATCATCAAAATTATTAACGATCTGAGAAGCTAAATTATGATTTTGAGATGCTGCACCTAGTAGCTCAACAACATGAGGTTTAGGTGGAACCAATAAACTATTTGTCCAGCTCACGACTTTTTCAGCATATGACCAATATTTTTCAAATGTTGACTCCATCCAATCTTCAGTAAACGCTTGATTACCGTGTGCTAAGATCGCATCGAAATAAACCTTGCTACACTTAGCTGCATTATTTGATCCTTGACCTGTGATTGGATCATTCACCACCAATGCATCTGCCATACCAAATATTTTTTTACCAGAAGCCAATGTCATGACAGGTTTACGTACCGTTGGTGGGAAACGTCCTGCTAAATATCCGCCATGATCTGTCAGCGTTACGTCTTTACAACGCTCATATTCCCACGGCAAATGTTCTTTCAAAATTTCTAAGCTTTTATTTAAATGTTCTTCTGGTGTTTTAACTTCAGCCCAGCAATCCATAGGACCATTAGGAATCCCTTCAAAAACCATAATGTCACATGGACCATTTACTGTAAGCGCAGGAAAACAAAAATACTCACCCACCCCAGGAATAATATTAAAGCTCACTCTCGAGTATGGTGATATTGGCTTCATTCCATTCACATAAGTTAAAGCCAATGCACGCTGAGGTTTGTCAAAAGTACTACGTTCTGCGTCACGTACAAACTCTTTAACCACTTCACCTTTACCCGCAGCCAATAGCACTAATTCATACTCGTCAGCCAAATGTTCTAATTCATTTAGACCGACATCTTGGAGAACAAACTTGCCTCCACGGCGCTGAAACTCTTCAAGCCAATAAGGCATCTTGACACGTTGATCAACAGATTGAGCATAACGCTCTAATCGCGCGCTCCATTTAAATGCTCTTTCACCACTTGCTGGATCAACCAAAGCAAAACTAATACCTTCTACCGCTGGACAATGCTCTTCCCAAAAATTTAATCCTAAATCACGCTCAGTCTGTAACGCAGTATGGAACATACATTGACTAGACATGACTTTGCCTTGACGAATCTCATCAGGAGTTTTATTCGACAAAATCGTGATGTCATATCCCTTATCAAGCAGTCCTAATCCAAGTTGAAGTCCTGACTGACCTGCACCAACAATTGCAATTTTTCTCATCTTTATTCTCCAATATTTAATTTATTCTGCTAAACGTGGTATTGCGGGTTGATTCGTTTCAGGCCCCATGACTGAATACCCACCATCTACCGCATAATCTGCGCCAGTCACAAAACTTGCAGCATCCGACAATAAGAATGTCACTACATTTGCCACTTCTGCCGGATTACCCAAACGTCCCAAGAGATGATAATCACTTGCTACAGCATCAGCTTTCGCACGATTTTGTCCACTCACTTCAGAAATTACTCTCGACCAAGTCCAACCTGGTGAAACTGAATTGACACGGATACCATCTGGCGCAAAATCCATTGCCATTGATTTGGTCAGTTGTAAAATTGCTGCTTTAGACACTGGATATAACCAACGCCCCGTTTGAGCACATTGCGCTGAAATCGAGGTGAAATTCACCACTGACCCTTTATTTTTTTGCAAATCTTCATATACGGCACGCGTTAGCTCAACAATAGACACCAAATTGATATCTAATGCTTTTAACCAATCTGATCGTGGTGATTTGAAACCATCATCAAGATAGGTACATGCCAAATTCACTAAATAACTGACTTCACCTAGATGATTTCTAATGCTGTTCACCGCTTCCTGAATTGCGATGTCTGAAGTTAGATCAGTTTGTATAAACATCACTTCATAAGGATGTTGCGCAGCTATGGTTTTTCCGTAATCATCAATGTCTAAAATGGCAACTTTAGCCCCTAAATTCACGAGACTTTGAACCACAGCCTGTCCAATCAATGTTGATCCACCACTGACAATGGCAACTTTATCTTTAATATTTAATTCCATTTTTTTGCCCCATTTATTTTGATTATTCGATTGGCTTACCAGCACTCGACTCCCAACTTGGCATCAAGCCATTTGAAGGAATATCTTCATCTAAAAGTTTTTTCGCTGTTTCTACACCTGCAACAGGCAATCCTTCTGGATTAAGTAGTCCTATTTGGACAAGTACAGAAGCTTGATCCCAATAAATATGTTCGTGACAAAGTTTTGGACCTCTAAACTGAATGACCCCCAACATTGGAATTTCGACATATTTTCCAGTCGGTTTTACACCTGGTAATAACCAATCAATTTCAGTGTCGTGAGTGAAACTCATGATGAATTCATCCACAACCTGAGTAGATCCCACGGTTCTTGAAATTGAGGTGATTTTCATATCTTGAGGATTTTGATGTACAAAATGATATCGATAGAATCGCCCTAACTGGCTATATCCCACACCACCTGTCAATGTTGGAATGTGATTCACATATGGTTGAGCGACCATCGTTGCCATGGTTGCTGGTACATCGCGCGTGTCGAACTCATGTCTGATATGCTCTTCCCACAATGCAACTAAGTCATAGTGAGGGCCAACCGTTTCATGTAACGCTGTTACGGTACGTTCATGGGCAAATCGCGCCGATGGTTTGTGATAATGATCGCTGTTCGGTCGTGCAAATGCGTGATCAACACCTTCATAAACATAAGCATGAATATGTTTAAATTGTGCGCATGCTTCAGTAATTTGATTTCGCGCTTCAGCTGGACAGAATTGATCAAGTTCAGCCATGTGTAACACAAGCTTACCCTTCACATTCGAGAGTTCATCGAGCGCTTTTTCAATGCCTACACCGTAGTAAGCAACCGAACACGCTAAGTTATCAATGCGGCATGCAGCCAAATATGCAAGTTTTCCACCAAGACAATATCCGACCACTGACTGACCCGTAGTCGTGTCACATGCATCTAAAGTTGATAAAAAACTTAAACTTTCACGAATATCATTTACACCCTGATCTTCATCATATTGCTGATAAAGTTGTAAAGCTTTTTCAAAATCCTCAGGTGTATAACCTAGCTCAATGTTTGGTGCAGTACGCCAAAATAGATCTGGGACTAAAACGGTATAGCCTTCCTCTGCGAGAAAGTCAGCTTTTGCTCGCATCGCTGCATTAATACCAAATATTTCATGGCACAATACAATCCCTGGACCTTTCTTCGCTTCTGGGACTGCCAAATACCCTGAATAGCGATTCCCTGATTTGGTAGTGATCTCAATCGTTTGACCTGTCATTTTTTCTTCCCTAAGACATCGAATATGATCTGATCATGAAATGAAATGCGATAACAAACTGTCCAAAAGATGCGGAGACTATCCAGAGACTGCTGATTCTTTACACAAAGAATTTGCATAAATGGATATCGAATTTAATTATTCAATGAACGAAATTGAGTCGTTGGTTATAATATTGGTTCGACTCATTTATCTTTTGCTAAAAATAGATCTTATAATCGATTTACGCATTTTTTCTCATGCTAAGCTTGAGCAGTACTTCTTCGTTTCAAATTTAACTACAGGTTTTTTTCACAGATGACTTTAGATCAATCCAATATCGATCTTTCAACATTGACGCCAATGATGCAGCAATACATGACGGTGAAATTACAGCACCCGCATTCGTTAATGTTCTATCGTATGGGTGATTTCTACGAGTTATTTTTTGACGATGCGCATAAAGCCGCTAAAATTTTAGGGATTACGTTAACCCACCGTGGTAAAGCGAATGGACAACCGATACCAATGGCTGGAGTTCCGTATCATGCAGCAGAAGGATACCTAGCACGATTAGTCAAAAAAGGTGAAACCGTTGTTATTTGTGAACAACTTGGGGAAGTCACTGGTAAAGGACCTGTCGAACGTGGTGTAGTCAGAATTATTACACCGGGAACATTGACAGACGACGCATTGCTAAATGCCCATCAGAGTTCAAATTTAGTATCCATCTGTATTAAATCTGATGAAATTGGTATCGCCCTATTAGATCTCAGTGCGGGTATTTTTAAAGTCCAACAACAAAGTTTTCAAGCTGAACAACTTCCTCTAGAACTTGCGCGTCTTATGCCAAGTGAAGTTTTGATTGATGAGGATTTCAAGCATCCAGAAGTGGTTGAACAGATTAAGCAAATTCTTGATTGTCCCGTTACAAAACGCCCAAATGTAGACTTCAATATGAATAATGCGCAAAAAACTTTATGTGATCAATTCGCCGTAAGTACTTTATCTGGCTTTGGAATTGAACATCTTGAGTTAGCGAAAGCAGCCGCGGCAGCTTTAATTCATTATGCCAAAGATACACAAAAGACGGCATTGCCACATATTCGTTCAATTCGACTTGAACAAAGCTCCGACTTTATTGCTCTTGATCCTGTGACGCGACGAAATCTAGAGATTATTGATCCTTTGTTTGAGCATGGCACTTCATTATTTGATTTAACCAACCAATGCCAAACGGCTATGGGTAGCCGACTGCTTAGTCGAACGTTAATGCAACCGATTCGTGATACTGCATTGTTGGATCAGCGTTTAGATGCGATACAAACAATACTCTCTGGCTATCATGAAGCTCCGATTCGTCTGGTATTAAAAGAAATTAGTGATATCGAACGCGTACTCAGCCGTGTGGCATTAGGAAGTGCGCGACCGCGTGATTTAGTGCAACTACGTCAAGCCTGTGCTCAGATTCCGTATTTACGCCATGCATTAGCACCAATGACCTCAACACAGCAATCCGCTTTAATCGATCAATTGAATGAGGAATTGGGTGACTTTAATTGTTTACATCATCGCCTCATGTCAGCCATTGTGGAAAACCCACCTGTTCTATTAAGAGATGGTAATGTCATTGCAAATGGTTTTGATCATGAATTGGATGAACTTCGTCAAATACGCGATCATGCAGGACAATTTCTAATTGATTTAGAAATCAAAGAAAGAGAAACAACAGGTATAAACACACTAAAAATCGGTTATAACCGAGTGAGTGGCTACTATATTGAATTAACCAGAGCGCAAGCTGAACAAGCTCCTGCCCATTATATTCGTCGTCAAACATTAAAAAATGCTGAACGTTATATCACCCCTGAATTGAAGTCTTTCGAAGATAAAGTGCTTTCAAGTGAATCGCGTGCATTGGCTCGTGAAAAACTTTTGTTTGAAATGTTATTGGATGAATTACGTCAAGATATTGCCAATCTTCAAATGATGGCGAGTGCTATTGCACAACTGGATG
The DNA here is from genome assembly GCF_056779795.1 of Acinetobacter sp. ANC_7682. Taxonomy (NCBI): domain Bacteria; kingdom Pseudomonadati; phylum Pseudomonadota; class Gammaproteobacteria; order Moraxellales; family Moraxellaceae; genus Acinetobacter; species Acinetobacter sp. ANC_7682. The sequence goes on from NZ_JBWYIQ010000012.1 coordinate 42,601, forward strand.
TACTGACAAACTTCGCACATCTATCAAGATTATATAATTGGAATCGTCCGGAATTTAGCCCTGAAATTGGAATACACATTCAAGCAGGACGCCATCCCGTTGTTGAATCACTGATTAAAACGCCTTACACCCCAAATGATACTTATCTAGATGTACAGCATCGTATGTCGATTATCACAGGCCCAAATATGGGTGGTAAATCGACATTCATGCGTCAGACGGCCTTAATTACGCTATTGGCATATTGCGGTAGTTTCGTTCCAGCGAAATTTGCCAAATTGGGACCTATTGATCGGATCTTTACTCGTATCGGCTCAGCAGACGATCTTTCTTCTGGCAAATCTACATTTATGGTGGAAATGACGGAAACTTCTCAAATTTTACATCATGCCACTCAACAATCTTTGGTATTGATGGACGAAGTAGGTCGTGGCACCAGTACTTATGATGGTTTATCATTAGCTTGGGCTTGTGTTCTTGATTTGACGCATCGCATTAAATGTTTATGTCTTTTTGCAACACACTATTTTGAATTAACAGAATTAGGCATGGATCCGTGTATTGATAATTATCATGTCACTGCGCAAGAAGTGAATGGTCATCTCATCTTATTGCATAAGGTTCAAAAAGGTCCTGCAAGTCAAAGTCATGGTTTACAGGTCGCTAAACTAGCAGGTATTCCTCAAAACGTGATTAAAGAGGCTCAAGCTAAACTTAAAAAACTGGAGAAACTCCAACTGCAAACTCAACCTGTGCAAAAAGATTTGTTCTCTCAAGATTTATTTTCAAATAGTGAACCTGTAGAAAAAATTATTGAAGTTGAAAAAGTGGTTGAAATTCATCAACCTTCTCAAGTTGAACAACTTCTTTCAGAAATTATTGTAGATGACTTAAGTCCAAGACAGGCTTTAGACCAACTCTACCAACTCAAACAATTACTCCAAAAATCTTAGTTCAAGCACACTCAATCAATAAGCCAGCGATCTGCTGGCTTTTTTTAATCATGATTTTTGAAATCAGTGGCAGAATGCCTGAGAATTTGCAGATTAGTACGATCTCATCATAAATATTACTGATTTAGTAGCATCCCCTATATTAAATATCAAGAAAAGGAATTGTTAGTTTCGTACAATTTGCCTAAAATACAGCATTCGTTATTAGAACCATATTTTTTAGGTAGCTGACGCCATGACCTTTGTTGTCACTGAAAATTGTATTAAATGTAAGTATCAAGACTGCGTAGAAGTTTGCCCAGTTGACTGTTTCTATGAAGGTCCAAACTTTCTAGTCATTAATCCAGATGAGTGTATTGACTGCGCGTTATGTGAGCCTGAATGCCCTGCTAATGCCATTTTCTCGGAAGATGAACTACCTGAAGGTCAAGAAGTCTTTATCGAACTCAATGCTGAACTTGCAGAAAAATGGCCAAACATTACTCAGATTGGTGATCAACCAGCTGACCGTGAAGAATGGAATGGCAAACCAAACAAATTGCAATATTTAGAAAAATAATCCAATGAGAGATCAGCTTCGGCTGATCTTTTTTATACCCAATTGGTACATTTATTTGCAATTTATACGCATTCTTGATAATCAATTAGCATAAAATAGAAACTTATTTGCTTTAGTAAAATTTATTGATAATGAAATTAATTTTGAAGGGCTTGTGCTCAATCAGTGCAATATCGTTGATATTGATTGGATGTACGTCCTCCCCTCAAAAAGGACGAACAATCGTCACCAATGATGGTCAACGCATATATATTCCACAAGAAAAAATAACCTATGAACGTCCAGCGCGACCAAAAGTCATGCCGAATTCTTATCGTGTTTGGCTGATGCAAGGAAATAACCAAGCTCAAGCACGAGAATATGAACAATACTTAGAACGTAATAATGTTGGCAATATTATCCCAAGTTTTGAACTCTTTAAATCAGCACGTGCTTGGCAAAAATGTGGTAAATCTGAATATATGGTTCCTAACCGTGAGCTGTGGTCGAATCAGTTAGCGACACTGAAAGTATTTAAATATCTCGTTGCAGCAAGGATTCTAACTGATTTTGAGGTTACATCTGTATATCGTGACCTTCCGTTAAATCAGTGTGCTGGTGGTGCAGGTTCGTCTCGACACTTGTATAACTCAGCCATTGATTTCAGAATTGGTCCTGAATTTCCTAAGGCTGAAGATTATGCCTTCATCGAAAATTCTAAATTTAAATTATGCCAATTTTGGCAAAATTATGGTCAAAGCTTAAATATGGGCTTAGGTTTGTATGCGACTGGTCAAATACATATTGATACTCAAGGTTACCGTACTTGGGGACCTGATCTGACTCGAAATACATCTTTATGCCATTACTAATTTTAGATGATCAGATTAAATTAAGAGGTCTTTGACCTCTTTTTTTTGACTGATTTTTCAGCATCAAAGCATCAGAAATTTGCACATTCACTCGAAACGATTACAATGCACTGAACTCCCTAAAGGTACTCAGTTATGCAACAACAATGGTCAGATATTGATGCTTATATTGAATCTCATCTGATGCCAGAAGATCCAATTTTAACTCAGACTCTACAAAATACAGCTGATAAGGGTTTTCCTGACCATCTAGCAGTTGCTGCTAACCAAGGCATGTTATTACAAATGTTGATTCAAATGAATCAGTGTAAGCGTGTGTTAGAGCTTGGAACCTTTGCGGCTTATAGCACCATGTGGCTAGCTAGAGCCCTCCCTGAGGATGGATATATTCTCACGATCGAGGGTCGTGATACACATGCAGCACTCGGTCAAGAAAATATCGACAATGCGAAATTAAAGCAAACGGTTGAATTAAAAGTCGGTCGCGCTGCTGATATTCTCAAATCTTTACCTGAAAATTTTGAGCCATTTGACTTTATATTTATTGATGCTGATAAACAAAGTTACCCAGAGTATTTAGAACTATCACTTAAATTTTCACGCTCAGGTACCATTATTTTTTTAGATAATGTGATTCGCGCTGGTGATATTCTGGATGAAAAAAATGTCAAACCAAGCATCGAAGGTATTCGTGAAATGTACCGCCTCATGCAGAATCATCCTCGACTACTGTTGAGTACAGCCTTACAAACGGTCGGCAGTAAAGGACATGATGGTTTTGCACTGGCGATTGTCAAATAAATCTTAATAGCAGTCATTAGTATCACTTAAAGGAGTATTCATCAATTTGAATACTCCTTTTTCTTGCGCTAAAGCCCTGAAAAAGTTATCCCCGATTCCTGTTTGTATTCCTGTGGATAAAAATAAAATATTATGGCAAACACTTGATTTTCATATACTTTAATAAAAAGATTATAAAATAATCAAACTATAAAACCCTACTATTCTAAAAATTTATCCACCTTCTACCAGTAAAGTTGACCGAATATTTATCAAGTAAAATTAATCAAAACTGATTGATCATTTCGCAACCAACAATGGAACGACTGAATTTCTAAATATATTGGTCGTAATACTGCCCAAGAAAAATTGTTTTACTTTACTGCGACTATAAGCGCCTAGCACAATTAATTGAATTTGATGTTGTTGCTGATAATCTAAAATATTCTCAGCGACATCTCCAAAACGGTATTCAACAACCACATCCAATCCAGCTTCACGTAAATACTGAGCTGGGATATCAAGAATTTCAGGATGATCACCGACATAAAGCAAATGACACTGAAGTGTTCTTAATAAATCACTTTTAGCAACACGATGCATCATCTCTTTACAAGTCTGAGAATCTTCATAGGCAAAAATAAAACGTGTTGGGGGCTTAAAGGTTTCACCAACAGTTAGAACAGTACAACGAGCACCACGAATAAAATTCTCTACATTACTCCCTAAGCTTTTGTGTTTTTCTGCAGAGCGCTCACCTACTCGACCAATAATCGCAATGTCATTTTCATTTAAAACATTGAAACTCTGTTCGAGGAAATCGCCTTTTTCTTGAATTTTTATAGGCGTAATACCATATTTTTCTTCGATCACTTCTGAAATATGTGAAAGAAGATTATTACTATAATCTAAGGCTAATTCACTTTGTTTTTGTTCTAATTCCGCGAGCTCTTTTAAGAGCATCGCATTACTTTCAAATCCAATCACACCACTAATTTCACCCAGATGATAACTTGCAGGATAGTAATCTAAAACCTGTAAAAGGACTAACTCACGTTTAGTTCGATCCGCAATCCAGGCTGCTGCTTCAGCTAAGGCATGAATACATGGGGATGAATCAATACACGCAATTACACGGTTCATGATTGCCTCACTTTGACATGATGTCTGATTGTTCTTTTCTTTAAACTATCATAGCTTTCGGGCAAATGAACATGGTTTATGTAATTTAATTCAATCTTTCGCGTTACGAATTATTCACGTATTCGTATAAATTGAGCTGGATTCCCTGCAACAACTTCTCTTGCCTGAATATCCTTAGTAACCATACTATTCATACCTACAATCACCTGTTCATGTATGGTCACGCCATCTTTTATACCCACATGCGCCCCTAACCAAACATCACGATGAATCTCAATGCCTTTTGAGCGTACTGCTTGCTGGTAAATAGGTTGATCTAAACTCATGCCATGATCAAAGGCATAAAGATGACAATAAGCTGCGATCCGTACTTGGTCATGAATCTTAATCCCAACGCGTCCACCATCTAAAATACAATGATGATTAATGGCGACTTCAGACCCAATTTCTAAAGGACCATGCAAGGTACAATCCGCAGCAATAAAAGTATTATCCCCAATAATAATCTTCCGACCACGCTCAGCAAAAATATGGGCTAAAGGGGAAATGAAACAATTTTTCCCAATTTCAACAGTCTCCATATCCATTAAATAGGCTTGATAATCTTTTTGCCAAGCTTCTGCCCATTCACGATGCTTTGCCTTGAGTGACCAATATAACCAAGGCATGTAATTCAAACGATGTTTATGCTGTTCTCGGTATTTGAGTAAAGGATCATGTTCCGTCACGTTCGACATCCTCTATATTCAATTGCTCACGTCCACGAGTCACATCTTGGATTTTCAGTTTAAACGGCTCAATTTCATGAATTTGCATACGTGCAGTAATCAATACTCCTGAATCAACATATTCTTCAATATATTCAATTTTTTGTTGATTTAACTCATATTGAAAAATAGACCACTCATTAAATTGGCATTTAAAATTTACAGTTTTCTTATCGATGAGTTCAATTTTTTCGACCTGTAATAAGCATTGCCCTGCTACACCTCCGTATGCTCGTACCAAGCCTCCAGTTCCGAGTTTGATACCACCATACCAGCGGTTTACCAATACAATAATATTAGTGAGCTCATTCCCTTCAATCGTTGCAAGTATGGGTCTTCCAGCTGTTCCTGAAGGTTCTCCATCATCATTAAAACGGACTTGATGCCCAATTTTCCATGCCCAGCATTGATGGGTCGTCGAGGCATCAAAATACTGGTTTAAAAATTCTTTTACATCCTGTTCATTTTCCACAGGTGCGGTGATCGCCTGAAAACGGCTTTTCTTAATATCTTCTTCATAGATATAAGTCTGAGCAAGAGTAAATGGCATGGTAAATTACAACAATTGAACTCAAATACATTATGCGTGATTCAATCATATTAAAAAACCCAATCAAAAGATCATTGATTGGGTTTTAAACAGACTGAAAAATAAAGATTATCGTTCGCGTAACGCTTCCTTCGCCTTATTGAATGGTTTCAACAGGTATTCAAGAATCGTTTTTTGACCTGTCTTAATATCAACCGTTGATACCATACCCGGCGTGATTGGGAAAGCTTGCCCAGCTTTGTTATAAAGCTTGTCTGAATCAGTACGAATATACACACGATAATAAAACTGATCTTGTTTAACTTCATCACGTAGCGTATCAGGAGAAATGACTGTTACCTCTCCTTTTAAGCCACCGTAAATTGAATAATCGTACGCAGTGATTTTAACTAAAGCTTCCTGTCCAGGATGAATAAATGCAATATCACGCGGTGAAATTCGCGCCTCAATTAAAAGTTGTTCATCCAAAGGGACAATGGTCATTAACTTACCATTCTGAGGAATAACACCACCTAAAGTCATCACATCAATTTCTTTCACTACACCGCGGACTGGTGCTTTAAAGATTGTACGATTCAGACTATCAGATTTACCTTTGATTACTTGTTGTTGAGTTTCGACATCCGTGCTCGCCTTAGATAACTCTTCGCGTGCCTGCACATAGTACTGATTACGAATATCGTTAATTTGGTTGGTCAATTCATTTGCTTGACGTTTTAAACGTAAAACTTCAACCTCACTCGCAGCACCTTTAGCAACAAGCGGTTCTGTCATTCTCAATTCTTGCTGAACTAATGTAAGTGCTTGCGTTAAGCCAGCAATAGATTCTTCCATATTGGCACGTCTAGAACGATAAAGCTGAGTTTCCTCAGCAACCAATTTTGGAATTTTTTGAACTGATTCTGGAAATACCAGTGGACCACCATTCACTTCCGCACGTAAACGCGCAGCTGTTGCTTGCGATGACAGTAGCAACGATTCTGATTCACCCACATTTGAAGCAAATCGTGTCGGATCAAGTTGAGCAAGGGTTTGCCCTTTTTCAACAATATCACCTTCTTTAACTTCAAGTTTGGTTAGAATCCCGCCCTCTAAAGATTGAATCACTTGTTCCTTAGAAGTTGGAACCACTTTACCTGTACCATTAGAAACTTCTTCAAGTTTGAAAATAGCTGCCCAAATAATGAGTGCAAGCAAACCCAGACCAATAATCCAAATCGTAATACTGACCTTCGGTAATGGTGGCTCTAACTGAGACACTTTTAATGAACGTTGTTGTTTTAATTCTTCGCTCATGATTTAGCCCCTGAATTTGCTTGTTGCTGGCCAGAATTATTTAAAATTTGATCACGTGGGCCATCCATAACGATACGACCATCATTCACCACAATAATACGATCCACTAACTCTAATACTGCACGGCGGTGGGTTGCCACAACCAATGTGCGATGTCCAAGCCAGTTCTTCATATGATCAATTAATTGTTTTTCAGATACATCATCAATCGCAGCTGTAGGCTCATCTAACAACAGAATATTTGGCTGACAAATGAGGAGTCTTGACAATAAAAGTGCCTGACGTTGTCCACCTGAGAAGCCTACACCACCTTCTAAAATAATATGATCTAGTCCCTCCTTCTTTTCTTGAATGAAGTTGAGTGCACCGGTTACTGCAAGTGCTTTTAATAAATCATCATCTGTAGCTAATGGTGCACCTAACGTTAAGTTTTCTCTGACTGTACCAAAGAATAGGTGCGCATTTTGATTCAACAAACCTACGTCACGACGAACGTCCGATGGGTCCAACAAGGTAATATCAATATTATCTAATTGAACTTTACCTTGAACTGCGGTTTGCATACCTGAAAGTAATTGAAGAATGGTCGATTTACCTGCACCGTTACGCCCAAGAATCGCAATTTTTTCACCTGGTTTAATTTCAAGTTTAGGAATAACAATACTTGGTTTAGGATCTTCTTCGCCGTATTTAAAGACCACACCATTTAATTCATAATGACCATTGAGTACTGATCGCTGAATCAATTGTGAACGCTCAGGATGGTCAACCTGTTTACTCATTAATTCATCAAGACTTTCTTTCGCCGTTTTGGCTTGCTGATAACGACCAAGAACACCAGTTACCTGTGCAATTGGCGCTAACATACGTGAAGATAGAATCGAACATGCCACTAACGCACCAGTGGTCATTTCTCCATCCATTACCGCAAAACAACCCACCAATACTACAATTGCAAAGGTCAACCCCTGTAATTTTTGAGTCCAGAGATTCAATACGCCTACTATTTTACGTTGTTTCATGCTGATAGAAGCTGAAACATCATTCATGTGATTCCACTGATTTTGAAAACGAGACTCTGCACGTAACAGTTTAATATCTTCAATACCTTGAACGGCTTCAACAAGAATCGCATTTCGTATTGATGACTCACGCATACCCTCTTTAGCCAATTGCGCTAATTTTTTTTGCGCCAAAAGCCCTGGAATAATCATCAGCGGTACAACCACCAAAATTACCCAGAAAAGATTGCCACCAATAAGCCAAAAAATACCAAGAAACAGGAAGAAGAATGGTAAATCAGCAAAGGCGGTAATTGTTGTAGATGTTACAAGCTCACGCACACCTTCTAATTCACGAATTTGTGAAATAAACGTTCCCGTGGATTTAGATCGTTCACTATTTTTAATACGTAAAGCATGACCAAAGACCCGATCCGAGACTCTTAAATCCGCACGCTTACCAATCATATCTGAAAGAATTAATCGTGAGTATTTCAATGCGAATTCAAAGATTGCAGCAAGTAATACACCACCTGCCAGCACCCACAAGGTTGGAATAGATTGTGCTGGAATAACACGGTCATACACATTCATCGAGAATACGATTGTCGCGAGTGCTAATACGTTTGCAAGCAATGATGCAAACATAATATCGATATAGCGTTTCCAATCGCGTAATACAATTTCCCAAAACCAATTTTTTTCGTACGGTTTAATGTATTCGTCAATACGCGCATCAGGTACTGAGGTTTCTGGTCTTAAAATATAGACTGAGTCGATGACATCTAATAATGTATCTACTGAAAATGTCTGTGCTAACCCTTCATCACCGCTCAGTTGAACACTTGCGTTACCTTGTGCATCTGCACGATCAATGACGCCAACTTGCCCATCTTTAAATCCGACCAATACCGGTAAACGCCACGGATTTAAAATATCAGGGCTAAAATCCACTTTACGGACATGTAAACCTACTTGGCGTGTCATAATTGCCAAGATGTCGTCGACTGACTGGTTCTGATTCCAATTTAGTTCTAAGCGAATACGTTCAGCAGAGGTTTCAATTCGATAATGACGTGCAACCGTCAGGACACCTTGTAACCATGGTTGATAATTTATTCTTGTATTCATGGTTTCAATTCTACCCCTTGAATGGTCAAATTATTAAGTTGATATACATCGCGGCTCTTACCAGAAGCGGCAATATATTGAACTAAGTTTTCATAAATATCATAACGTGCCGTTTCAATATCTGAATTTGAACGGTGAATCGCTTGCTCAGCATTTAAAAGATCAACAGCTGTACGAGTGCCAAGTTTATATTGTTCTTGATATAACTCTTTCGTTCTGACTGATGTCGCTTGTTGATCAATCAATACTTTCATTTGTCGCTGTTTATTTTCTACTTGCTCTTGAGCACGACGTATTTCATCAATTGTTTCTAAATAAATTGCATTTACTTTTGCTTTAGCAGCTTCTTCTGCAAACGATGCCGCACGACTACGTGAACTAATTGCACCACCTTGGAAGAAAGTACTATTTGCTTCAAGCATAATAGAGCTATCTGTTCCATCGTCTTGATTGTTATTTGGATTACGTCCGTTGACTGCTTGACTTAATGTACCTTTAACATTTAACGTAGGATAACGACTCAATTGAGTTTGTTTTTTTTCTAATTCTGCAACATCAACTTCAGCTTTGGCAGCCATCATTTTCGGAATTTCGTTAAACTTTGGCTCTGAATAAATATCTGAAGCCTTAATTAAACTCTCAGGAATTTCCCAGTTATATTTTGATATATCTGTTCCCATCAAAGTTCTAAGACGTTGTTTAAATACATTGAGCTGTGTTTCTTGCAGAATTAAATTTGATTGTGCAGATTCATAATATGATTGCGCTTGAATTGGATCGGCCTGACTGCTGATACCTGCCTCTGCACGTAAGTTAGCAATTTCTCGGATTCGTGATATACCAGCAATTTGCTCACGTGCAATACGTGTAATTTCTTCATATCGCTTAATGTTCACAATGGCAGAAGCCACTTCAAGAGCAATTTGGTCAATTGTGACAAGAACTTGAGCTTGGCTAAACTGTAACTTGGCTTCTTCTGTACTCACTAGTGATTTTTGTTTACCAAAGTCAAAAAGTAGTTGTGTCGCATTGACATTAAATAATTGACGCCCTCTTTCTCCTGAAGTCATATCTCCAGTTGAAACACCTGCACTCAACTGTGGGTAATAACCTGCTTTAGCAACATCAATAAATGCATTTTGTGATGCGAGTGAAGAAACACTTTGTGTCACTTCAGGATGTCTAGCTACTGCGATCTTGATCGCATCGTATAAACTTAACGTTTGTTTATCAGCCGTACCATTCACAAGTGGCATCAAAGATGCTGGAGCACTAGGCGAAGCTTGTGTCGTTATCACAGGCAATTGTTCGACCTGTTTAGGATCAAAGCTAAAATCACTCAGTTCATTTAACTTAACTTGTCTAAAGTCATCATCAGCTTTAGGTTTAAAAAACTGATCCATATTTGATTTTAATGCAGTTAAACTGAATTTTTTCTTTGCTTGCGGTTCAGCATTCACCGTATTGTATTTTAGTTCAGAGACGACTTGATCAGCTTTAGGCTTAATATTTACAACTGGCTTAATCGACTGCGATTGTTCAGATATTTTCGCTTTCTGCTCTATTGGTTTTGAATAAACAATTGTAGGTTTATTTACAGCCAAAGCACTAGTCTGTTGTTGAACGATCAAGTTTGGACGCTCAATTACATTCTCTGTTTCTAACTTATTATGAGAACCTGATTTAAAAGGCCAAAAAGCTTTGGCTTTAGATACAAGACTTTGACGATGTTCAACTTGCGCTACTGTTGAAGGTGGAGCTTGTAGCAAGTTGTTTTGGCTGTTAATTTGTTGATCATTAACAATCTTCGGTTTTGGTGTATTAGACACTTTCAATGAAGATTCACTCACCGATTTTTGTAAAGACGGTGTCAAAACTTTTGTATTTGAAACATTGCCAGCAGCTTGGTGATGCCCCTCATCCAGCTTAGTTTTATCTTTGCCTATATTCCCAATAAATGTAAAGAGTTTACTTTTTGGTTTTTCTGTTTTGTCTTCTGAAACCGATGTTTCATTTTCTAGTAATTTTGCGTGTTGCGCCTCAATTAAAGATTCTGTTAGTTGATTTTGGATCTTTGGTTTAAGCGGTTTTAAAACCTGACGAGTGTCTTTAGTAGCGGGTTGTACAGTAGATGAAATAGTAGGTTTTAGAACATTTGGCGCTGAAGCCTCTTCAATATCCTGCTTTACCTTTGGCAGCAATACTTTTGGTTCAGATGCCGCTTTTTCACGCTTAACAAATGCAAAGAAAGATTTCTTTTGAGTCTTTTCCTTCGACTCATTCTGAGACTGCGAATTAGATAAAGGTATAGTGTTAACTTGAGCAATTTCATTTTCGACTATGTCGTCTAAATCAGGAACTTGTTCAATAACTTTAGGAACAAGAACCTGTTCTTTTACTTGCTCTTTCGAGATTTTGGATTTCGATTGGAATAATTTAAAACGTGGCTTTTCAAGCTGTTCAGGTATATCTTCAACAGTCTTTTTTTCCAAACTAAAGTTGATTTTTGGTTTTTGTAATTCTGCTGATAGTGCACGTTGGGTATCGTCAATTGCTAGAGGAGCGATTGCATCTTCAGCATGTACTTGTGTCGTACATAAACTGATCGCAAACAGCGTGATATACCCCATATCCTTCTGACTTAATTGATGTTTAGCCACTTGTAATCTCTATTAAAAAGTGTGAACTACGTCACATAAAATCAATCGTATTCTACAATGATTTTTATATTATTTCTGCGTCAATTGTAAACTTACGATTTGTTTGAGTTAATTTACAGTCTAAATATCTATAAAACAACATTATTTTATAGATATCACACTATTTTTTTAAACTGTGAAATCATCACCTAAATAAACTTTACGGACAGTTTCATCCATAAGTACTTGATCTGGTGTTCCTTCCGCAATGACAGATCCTTCGCTGACAATATAAGCATGCTCACAAATCGCGAGCGTTTCGCGAACGTTATGGTCTGTAATGAGCACACCGATACCACGTTCTTTTAAATTGCGAATAATGTCTTTGATATCACCTACAGAAATTGGATCTACCCCAGCAAAAGGCTCATCAAGGAGCATAAACTTAGGATCGGCGGCTAATGCTCGAGCGATTTCAGCACGGCGACGCTCCCCCCCTGACACACTCATCCCCAAAGAATCTTTAATATGTGTAATTTTAAAGTCTTCTAATAACTCTTGAAGTCTCTCTTTGCGTTGTTGCTTATTAAGATCCTTGCGCGTTTCAAGAATCGCCATAATATTATCTGAAATACTCAATTTACGAAAAATTGAAGCCTCTTGTGGCAAATAACCAATTCCATGACGAGCACGCTCATGCATTGCAAGGTCCGAAAGATCAAGATTATCTAAATGAATTTCACCTTTATCCATTCGAACCAGTCCGACTACCATGTAAAAGCTTGTCGTTTTTCCCGCCCCGTTCGGTCCAAGCAAACCCACAATTTGACCACTTTGCATGCTAAATGAAACATCTTTCACCACCCAGCGTTTACTATAAACTTTGGCAAGATGTTTAATTTTTAATGTTTGGATTTGTGATTCATTGACACTCATTAATCACGTACTCCAGAGAATGATTTTGAGGCAGAAGGGGGAATGATAATTTGTACACGACCTTTCGAACTGCCTGTGCCACTACTGCCACCGCCTACAACTTCGATATCACCCTTATTCATACTGTAACGCAAAGTGTTCCCACGAATACTTGCGCCATCTTGATACAAATATGCATTGCCCGACAAAGTAATAATGCCTGTATCAGCGTTATATACAATTTTAGAGGCTTCACCACGTGCAATGCCACGTTTAGACTCTAATTGCTGTTGGAACTTTGCAGGAGAACCTGACGCATTTACTGAGCTAATTTGGCGATTGGCATTGAGATTAGCAACAATAGAAGCTGCATTTAACTTGAAAGTACCTTGTTCAACAGAAACATTCCCCACATAGGTCGTTATACCTGTTTTATCATTATAGGTCGCACGATCAGCTAAAAGCATGATGGGTTGATTACGATCGCTTGGCAATGCAAATGCCATAACAGAAATAGAACTGAGTGCCACCATTGCTATTGCTTTAAGCATTTTCGAACCTGATAAATAAGAAGGTTTAGTTTGGTGCATACTTTCCTCGAATATTTTTAAAATCGTACTGACCTTCATTCAAATCTGCTTCTAAGCCTTGGCTGACAAAATCTGCATTTGGTGTTTGTACAGTAACTTGCTCAGATGTTTCAAGCTTTCTTGTTTTTGGATATCCTGTAAGCGCATCGGTTCGAAAAACCATTTTGCCCATTTCTCCTTGCTTGGTTGCAACAACATCTCCAGATAACACAATCTTCTCATTGTCATTGAAACCATGTGCTTGTTTAGCATAAAACGTAGCGTCTTCTACATTATCAGTAAACATGCTGGCATTTAAATTCTGCAAGCTTGATGTTTTCTGTTTCATATCTTGGTTCAGTTCATCCACTGTAGCCTTAACATAAAGCATGCCTTTTTCATCAGTTTGCAAAAGATTAATATTCTTTGCCGAATATGTCATCGATTGAGCGGATGAACCCTCTAATTTTTTCCCTTTACCACTGTAATAATAATAGCCGCCACTTATAGCAGCGACGATAACAGCAGTAATGTATAAAACTTTAGTATCCATAAATCATCAACTATATTCAGCGTTCATATCAACTGCGTATTAATGCATTACAGCCAAATATTTTTCAAGAAGTTCATGGTAAACCCCTTTTGACAACAATAACATGTCACAAATTTCACGCACAGCGCCACGACCACCATAAGCTTGGGTTACAAGGTCTGCACGACGACGAACCTCAACATGACCATTTGGCACTGTTACTTTCATTCCCGCAATCGCAAAAGCAGATAAATCTGGCCAATCATCACCCATATACAAGCAATCTTCTGGTTTTAAACCTAGTTGCGTACAAGCTTGCTGTAAGGCAGTCCCTTTGTCTTCACGCCCCTGATAAACTAAGTCTACACCTAGATCACTCATACGCTTTGTCACAATATTGCTTTGGCGACCGGTAATAATGACAACTTTAATTCCAGCTTGCTGAACAAGTTTCATCCCAAGTCCATCACGAATATCAAATGACTTAATTTCATCACCTGAGTTCGTCAACGTTACAAAACCATCACTTAGAATACCATCTACATCCAAAACCAATGCTTCGATATGTCGTGCTTGTTCTAACAATACATAAGATGCCATGAATTAATTTACCCCAGCTTGAATTAAATCGTGCATGCTAATCACACCAATCACTTGTTTGGCATCGTTGACTACTACAAATTGATTGATTTTTTTTGCATTCATTTGCTCTAGCGCTTCAACCGCTCTTGCTTCTTGTGAAATGGTTAGAGGATTTTCAATCATAACCTTTGATACAGCAAGATTAACATCAAAACCTTGTTGCTTATCAATGAGACGTCGCAAGTCACCATCCGTAAATATACCTAACAGAACATCATTTTCATCCACAATTGTGGTTAATCCGAGACGTTTGTTTGATATTTCGTATAAAACTTTATTCATTGGTGTATCAGGTGAAACTTTTGGTAGAGAGTCACCCACGTGCATCAGATGTTTAACATGCAACAGTAATCGCTTACCGAGTGCACCAGCTGGATGCGACATGGCAAAATCATTTGCAGTAAATCCACGCGCTTCAAGTAAAGCAACAGCCAAAGCATCACCTAAAGCTAAAGTCGCTGTCGTGCTTGAAGTTGGTGCCAAACCTAATGGGCATGCCTCTTGAATATGACCAAGTGTAAGCGCAACATCAGCGCTCTGTGGCATTGGTCCACGGTCATCACCTGAAATTGTTATCAATGGCACACCCAAATGTTTGATGAGTGGCATTAACATCATGATTTCATCACTTTTACCAGAGTTCGAAATCGCGATCAGCACATCTCCACGCACTAACATCCCGAGATCACCATGACCAGCTTCACCTGGATGCATAAAGAAAGACGGAGTTCCTGTTGATGCAAATGTTGCAGCCATTTTTCGACCGATATGACCAGATTTCCCCATACCAGTGACCACTAAACGACCTTGACACTGTAGGATAATTTGACATGCTTGGGAAAAACGATCATCAATCTGACTGGATAGTACCGATAAAGCTTGACGCTCAATCTCTAAGGTTTCTTTTGCAACCTTTTGAAAATCAATTAGATATGTAGTATTTTCAGAATTCAAATCTGGGCACCTTGAGGCTGGATTCAGCCACAATTTCAATCATTAAATTATTCTTCATATATTAACATAAGCATGCAAGTATCTTTTTCTTAAATGTATAAATTTCATTTGCATAGATTTTTTACGCATAAAACTTTGTGAAAGATAAGCCTTAGGTTAAGATGAACCACCATTTTTTTAGCTTTTTGAAGACCTATGCAACCATTTGTTCTATATAACTCAGAGCAACGAAAAAAAGTTGAGTTTGTACCACGCAAAGAAGGACATATTGATATGTATGTCTGTGGGATGACAGTTTACGACTACTGTCATATCGGTCATGCTCGGGTTATGGTTGCATTTGACTATATTATTCGTTTTCTTCGTAGCCAAGGTTGGAAAGTTAAATATATTCGCAATATTACTGACATTGATGACAAAATCATTGCACGTGCAAATGAAAATGGTGAAAGCATTACAGCACTCACTGATCGCTTTATTCAGGCAATGAATGAAGATGCTGCCAATTTAGGATGCTTGGCACCTGATGAAGCACCTCGTGCGACAGAGTACATCGATCAAATGCAAAATATGATTGGTACTTTGGTCAATAATGGCACTGCATATCCTGCGTCAAACGGTGATGTGTACTTCGAAGTTGAAAAATTTAAAAAATACGGGCGTCTATCTGGTCGTAAACTCGAAGACATGCAAGCAGGTGCTTCCGAACGAGTCGATGTTGAAGTTGAAAAGAAACATCCTTTCGATTTTGTGCTATGGAAGCATGCAAAAGAAAATGAACCTTCTTGGAAATCTCCTTGGGGGAATGGTCGTCCAGGTTGGCATATCGAATGTTCAGCAATGTCTACATGTTGCCTTGGTAATCATTTTGATATTCATGGTGGTGGGTCTGACTTAACCTTCCCCCATCACGAAAATGAAATCGCACAAAGTGAAGCTGCAACTGGCGAACAATATGTAAACTATTGGATGCACGTAGGCTTTATCAATGTCGATGGTGAAAAAATGTCTAAATCTTTAGGCAATTTTTTCACGATTCGCGATGTCATGGAAAAATTCCATCCTGAAGTTATTCGTTACTTTATCGTTTCATCACACTATCGTAGCCCTGTGAATTTTTCTGATACTGCGCTTAAAGAAGCTAAAAACACATTAAGTCGTTTTTATCATTCATTTAAAGCATATCAACAGATATATGGTGCCGAAATTAATTCGCAATACGATGAAGCACTCGTTGAAAAGTTTAATGCAGCAATGCGGGATGATTTCAACACATCAGAAGCGATTGCCGTACTTTTTGAAATCAATAAAGAATTAAATCGTGCCGTAAAAGACGAACTTGCTGAACAGGCGGCCATATATTATGCCACCTTGCGCCATCTGACCAATATCTTAGGTCTTGTTCAACATAATGTTGATGAATTCCTAAAATCAGATATTGGTCAAGAAAGCTTATCTTTGAGTAATGATGAAATTGAAGATCTCATTCAACAACGCAAAGATGCCAAGAAAGAGAAAAACTTTGCACGTGCAGATGAGATTCGCCAAAATCTTCTTGATCAAGGCATTGTACTTGAAGATACGCGTCAAGGAACTTTATGGCGACGTGCTGATTAATTCATCAATTAAATTTTGGAAGTGTTGACAGGGTGTGCAAAATCACTATAATTCACACCATATTGCGGGAATAGCTCAGTTGGTAGAGCACAACCTTGCCAAGGTTGGGGTCGCGAGTTCGAGTCTCGTTTCCCGCTCCAAAATTTTAAAAGCTTCAGTCGAAAGATTGAGGCTTTTTTTATTGACTTAGATTCTCAAATAAAGTCGACCTAGATTAAATTATTCGAAAGAGAAAAGAGAAGCTAGCCGACCAAAGGCAAAGTTGCTCCACACCCAATCACTCTCGAACTTGAACAGGTTTTCATCTTAAATTCACGCTTTTTTTGATAATATTAATTACTTTAATGCTCTTTTTTAGGCTAAAAGCATGAGATTAAATGCTGACTTCTCTCAACCTGTAATAATTACTCCAGAGGATTATCAATGGATTCAATCCCCAAGAGGCGAAGTTAAACGAATGATGTTTGATCGTGTTGGCTTAGAACAAGCAAGAGCAACCAGCCTAGTTGAGTTCCCTTCAAATTCTCAGTTCCCAGAGCATCAACACCCCTTCGGTGAAGAAGTTCTAGTGTTAAACGGGACTTTTACTGAAGATGATCATCAGCACTATCCATCTGGATGGTATATGCGAAATCCTCACCTTTCTAAACATATTGTCTCGAGCTTAGATGGATGTCTGATCTTGGTGAAACTCATGCAAATGTCTGAAGAAGAAAAATTAGCTACACGAATTGATACTCGTGACGAGCGAAACTGGACCTATTTTAACAACATAAAGATTTGCCAACTATTTCAATCTGAGTATGAAGACACCTTTCTCGAAAAACTCGAAAGCCAACAGGTTTTAGAATCAACACATCATAACGGTATTGAAATTTTCATTATCAAAGGTAAATTGGTGATGAATGAACGAAATTATTCAGCCGGTTCGTGGATGAGGTTTCCGATTCAACATCGTATTGAAATCAAAGCAGGTGGTTCTGGCGCTTTGATTTATGTAAAAAAAGATCATTTAAAAAATATATAAACCCAAAAAAACCCAATACATTATTGGGTTTTTAAGCTAGTGCATTGATTAAGACTCATCATATGCGCTTTTTTTCCAGACACCCATATCAATAAGCTTCTGAATTTGCTTATCAATCACTTCCGCTTTATATTCGTCGTGATGTCCCTGTTTTTGCTGCAAATACAAATTTTTAGGATATATATTATTTTTATAAATTAATTGTGCGCATTCTGCACGTATATCTTTCATCCAATTGGTCACCTGAGCGTGTGTACGATGATAACGAAGTGCCTCTATATCAACTACACCAGTCACATAGGTAGATCCATTGGTATCATGCTGTTTACCCACTATTTTACCTTTATGGTCCACAATCATAGAAAGACCACCACCACAATCGATCGGTGCTAATGTATTTTTATCAAGATACATTCCCCCAATA
Organism: Acinetobacter sp. ANC_7682; assembly: GCF_056779795.1. Classification (NCBI taxonomy): domain Bacteria; kingdom Pseudomonadati; phylum Pseudomonadota; class Gammaproteobacteria; order Moraxellales; family Moraxellaceae; genus Acinetobacter; species Acinetobacter sp. ANC_7682. The sequence goes on from NZ_JBWYIQ010000012.1 coordinate 60,951, forward strand.
TTAGGTGCTACTACGTACATATTATTTTCTAAAGCACGAGCACGATTGGAGATTTCAAATACATCATTTTCAGTAAATGAAGCTGGTAATGATGCACGATAGACGACTTCAGCACCATTCATCGCTAGGCCTCGACCATTTTCTGGAAAATTACCTTCCATTGCCATCATGATGCCCAATCGACCAATTTCCGTATCAACTACTGGCCAAAATGATTGAAGCTCTTCACCATATTTTTTTACCCACTCATCATACAAATCATGAGGTGATGCTGAACGCTCGCATGGCAATAAAGCAGACATTTTGTGGTGTTTTAAAATAATTTCGCCTTGAGGATTTATAATAAATCCGACATTAAACATAATGCCTGGCCAATCCTCATTTTTAGCTTTGGCTTGCGCCATGATAAAAACATTATGTTTTTTAGCTAACTCACCTAAACGATCTGTTTCAGGGCCTGGTATATCGATCGCACCATCATCCAAGAATTCTTGAATATCAACATCGAGTGCTTCATCGTTGAAGCCCTGTAATGCCCCCTCTGGGAGAACCAACAGTCTTACTGGAATATCTAAAGAACTCAACCATAATGCACCAGATGTAAGTTCCTCTAAATGAGAGATATTTTTCATAATATCTGCTCTACAACTTGTGCCCCATATTGTTGGAACTAATCCTACAACACCATAAGGTTTGATCATTTTATTTTCCTCTAAATCCATTCAGTTTTTTTAATGCACTTAAAAATTATCAGTGTGCTGATAATTATGCAAGTTCAAAAACCAAATAATTTAGAAAATTATTCTTCATTAATTTTTTTCATCCAATTCCTGACGATTCTTATTTCACTTTCACTAAAACCATCGACTAGAGAATCTTCTAAACGATCAATAGCATCACCACAATCTTCCATAAGTTTTTTCCCTAAATCTGATATCTCAATTAATTGAATTTTCTTATTCGTAGAATGAGAAGTTTTATAGAGAATATTTTGTTTTTCTAATTTTGAGATCATCAAATTTACTGTTTGCGGTGTTAATGAAGCAAAACGTGCTATTTCCGCATTTGTGAAACCTGGGTAAGTCAAAATAATTTTCAAAATTGTGAACTGTGGTGGAGTGATTGAATATTCAGCAAGTACACGCTCCATTTTTAAACGATATACATGGGATGTCTTTCTTAATAAAAATCCAAGGTAACCCGATTCATTATCAAATATTTCAGGTGAATTCGTATTTTTTTTAAACATACCTATTGCCCTTTTATAAAATCATAAATATTATCAGTATGCTGATAAAAAAGTATTTGAGTTTAACTTTGCATTATATATGACTAATGCTGCTTAAGTTTGAATACCTAGTCACAGTTTAGCTAAAAAAATAATGGAATAAAAATCAAACCCTTAAGGATATAGGATACGAAAATGCAGAATACTCTAAATGCTGAAGAACCCGCTTCGGTCAAAAAAAATACGAGATACGCTTGGTACGTAGTCACACTATGTATGTTGGCTTATATATTTTCTTATATTGATCGACAAATTTTAGTCTTGATGATTGAACCGATCAAAGCAGATTTAAATTTAACTGATACTCAGTTTAGTCTATTGCACGGTTTAGCTTTTTCCCTATTTTACGCATTTATGGGATTGCCTATCGCTTATTTAGCAGACCGATTTTCCCGACCAAAAATTATTGCTATTGGCATTATTTTTTGGAGCTTAGCAACAGCGGCTTGTGGTCTAAGTAAAAACTTCATTCAACTTTTTCTTTCAAGAATGGGGATTGGCATTGGTGAAGCAGCATTATCACCCGCAGCATATTCCATGTTTAGTGATATGTTCAGTAAAGACAAATTAGGTAAAGCCGTTGGTATTTACTCCATTGGTTCTTTTATCGGTGGAGGGATGGCTTTTCTCGTTGGCGGCTATGTGATCAGCTTATTAAAAGATGCAACGTTTATTGATGTTCCTTTACTCGGCATGATGAAGGCTTGGCAAGTTGCCTTTATTCTGGTTGGATTGCCAGGCGTTTTTATTGGTCTTTTATTTATTTTAACAGTAAGAGATCCGCAACGAACAGGACAAAAACTCGATGCCTCAGGTAATGTCGTAAAAGTTAAATTTACGGATTCGTTTAAATTCTTAAAAAAGCACAGTAAGACATTTACTTGTCACTACATGGGCTTCACATTCTATGCAATGGCATTGTTTTGTGTCATGAGCTGGTCACCTGCATTTTATATGCGTAACTTTGGTCTAAGTCCTGTTGAAACAGGTTATATGTTAGGAACGATTCTACTTATCGCAAACACATCTGGCGTTTTCTTTGCAGGCTGGTTAACTGACTATCTGACAAGTAAAGGTCGACGTGATGCTGCAATGTATGCTGGTTATTTAGGTGGTTTAGGAATTATCTTACCGATTATTAGCTATACATTAGTAGACTCACTGTGGTTATCTGTTGCTATTTTTACAGTGGCTATGTTCTTTGCATCTTTCCCAATGCCAACCTCAACAGCAGCTATGCAAATTTTAGCTCCAAATCAATTACGAGCTCAAATTTCTGCAATTTTCTTGTTAATCAGTAGCTTAATTGGTTTAGGTATTGGAACAACTTTAGTCGCATTAATTACCGATAAAGTATTCGGGGATACCAACATGGTGGGTTATTCAATTTCAATCGTAGGTGGATTCTCAGCGTTATTGACTATTATTTTACTCAAAACAGGATGTAAACATTTTGTGAAAAGTCTAGATGTAGAAAAAGATGAAATGGTCAGATAAGAAGTGATTTGTGCAAAATTACATAAAGCATTTTCTAAAATCTAAGCTCATATTTAGTTTATTTTAGAAAAAGAACTCGAACATCTGTTCGAGTTCTTTTTTCTCAGCTGAGAGTCAATAATAATTAAACTAATCAAAGGTAGAAAAAAATAATCAATGTCTACTTCTTGCAAGCCAAAGCCGCATTATGATGATGACCCATGTCCGATGCCCGATTAAATAAAGATAAACGACATATCCCCTGTCAGGTCTAGGCTTTCAACATTTTTCGTTTGAAAAGCACATTATTCTCCCTCAACAACTTGAATAGAAATTACTCTCGAATTGACTAAAATGTGTTCAGGACTGCTGAATAAGGAAAACTCACTTCCAGAAGCTGATTTAACTTAACTCATTCAAAGTGTGAATATTGTTAGACGATATAATGCCGAACCATATAGAGCGTTAACAAAAAAAGAATATTGTTTAGGTGATCAATCAGATGAGTGCGTAATTATTATTTATACTCATCTCAAAATCAGATTCAGTCTTATAACTTTTGAGTAATCGCAAAAAAATGACTCGGCCTTAAAAGTCCGAGTCAGGTTGTAGTCAAATATTGAGCATTTTTTAAGAAAGATTTACTTTTTGAATACCATTTCTACCTGGGAAATCCTTGGCTAAAGATCGGGCATTAGGCATTTTTAACCATAATCTTAATAATTTTCTTCGCTTTGAGATGTCTTCATCATCTATAAATGATGATCGTGAATGCATTACACAATAGTTATTACAGAACTGCATATCACCCGGTTCAAGCATCATATCTAGTCTGAGATCAGGATCTTGTATGTATTGATCGAAAATATCAAGCGCATCGACTTGAACTCTGGATAAAGGGATTCCTTTTCGCTCATGTCCTAGTTCAATATATGCTCTTAAGTATCGACAACTTAATTTATTGTCATAAAAGCTAAATATAGGCGTGAGTGTTGGTTCTGAGTCACCAAGATGATCACAATAAGTCGGATGATAATAATAACCTAGATATTCAGGATAATTTTCTAAAATTCTATTGTAGACTGTGGCAGCACTGACGAGACTACTTAATCCTCCACTCATTGCTTTTCTAATTGATAGCAATCCAACTACGTCAGATAAGTCAGTGTGGTAAGGGAGATATGCGTTTGTTTCATAAACTCGCGTTGATTTGTTGTTAAGATCACCAACGTTTTCTACTTTACCCAATAAATCGCCTTTAGGATTTTGGGTAACGGGTTGACCCATATACATGCCAATTAAATAGTAAATAATCGCCAATTGGCGTTCACTAAATTTAGAGACATCTAAACCTTTTAATAGAAAGAAACCATATCCATTCTCAAGCTCATCGGCATATTTTTTAAATTCAGATAAAACTTGTGAATTATTAATCGTTAAATGCGTGTTATTCAATTGATCAATTTCTAGATCTTGTTGTTCTATAAATTGCAAATTTTGGCTTAATTCATGAAGCATTTCTTCGCTTAAATAATAAATCCAATCTGTCTGATTTTTTAGGTCTTTGCCCACCCATGCCGACTTATGACTGATTTTTTCTTTTAATATCGTATTCATCTCAATCTATCCCTGAACTAGTGTTTGTTTTCCTGCATTTTTCGAACCATCGCATTAAAAAACTTATCTGCGAAAGCACTTTCTTGAATTAACATTTGAGTTAAGTCTGCACACTTCTGTTTTACGATATGATCTAATTCAACATCGTCACCACGCATTGAATCCGCTTGGCATTGTATTTCTGCGGCTCGTTGAACTGTCCAGAGTAGGAAAAAAGCTTTTTCAATCGTACTCTCTCCCACAGCTACACCATGATTTCTAAGTACCAGAATGTGATGATCACCTAAACTTTTGATCATTCTTTGTTTTTCTTCTTCGAATAGGGTAATGCCTTCAAAGGCATGATAGCCTACCCGACCATATAACTGCGCACCATAAAAATTGTCATTTTTAAAGCCATCTTTCTTTTGTGCAATGGCACTGATTGGTGTGGTATGTGTATGTATTAAACATCGAATATCATCACGAGCACCATGAACAGCACTATGTAAAGCAAATCCTGCAGGATTGGCATCATATTCAGAATGAATCACTTTATTACCGTTTAAATCAACTTTTAATAAATTTTCGGGTGTGATTTCCGTATAGTTCAAGCCGAAAGGATTTACTAAATAATAGTGTTCAGCTCCTGGTAAGCGCGCTGAGACATGATTAAAAATTGTTTCCGTCCAACCAAAATAATCAATAAGGTGATAACAATTCGCTAATTTAACTCTGAGCGCCCATTCAGCTTCAGACACATTCAATACATTATTTTTCATCTTCATTATTCCTTGTTCTGGCTTGTTCGCTTAAATAGACCGTTAATTCATATATAAGTTTGGATGTCGGCATCGGACATTCATAAGCATCTGCCAATTCAAATACAGCTTCTGCAATGGGTGCTAACTCTAAAGGGCGATGATTTTTGTAGTCATGCCACATTGATGTATATGTTTCCCCCATCTCTGAACCCAATTTTAAAAATGTGTTTGGGTCGATATTGATACGAGCGCCATAGCAAGCCGCAACAGCTCGAACTTCATATAAAATTTGTTGCGTAATTCGAGTTAAATTGTGATCAGAATAAATTTTACTTAGCGGAGCATCAGCCACAACCGATAATGGATTGGAGCTCAAGTTAGCCATAACCTTGGTCCAAATTTGATCTCGGATGTTCTCTACGGGTCGTGCTTCGATACTTGTATTTTCAAACAATTCAACAAGCGCATGTAATCGTTCAGTCATTTGATGACTTGGCTCACCAAAGATCAACAAATATGGATTGTCTGATTTGACCTCATTTCCATTGACACTTTGCGCTGTAATAAATACGACAGCGCCAATTAAATGTTCCAATGGAAAATGGTCATTTAAAACGCCCTGTTGATCTAAACAATTTATGCTTGAATGTTCAGAGTTATTCTCTAAACCGTAAAAATACCAAAAGGGTATGCCATTCATTAACGGCACGATGACTGTCGCGTTATGCATATAACGCTTCAGCTGAGTTGAGATTTCGTATAAAGCGTTAAACTTGGTTGCTATAAATATAAAATCCTGTTTTTCAATGCATTCTTCAGTATCCACAATTCGAGATGGATGTACTTGAAATTCACCCAGTACATCTTTTAAATGAATCCCTTTTTGCTTTAGCGTTTCGACTTTTTCCCCTCGCGCTAGAACAGTGACTTGGTGTCCTGCTAGCGTTAATCTAGCAGCAACTACACAGCCTATGGCTCCAGCACCATATACCAAAATTTTTTTTGACATCCATTCAAATCCCTGAAAATCGTATGATTTGTTATGTTCTATATAGCTAATACGTCTTGATGCTTACTATTAATTCCTAAGTAACTTTCGATGATTCTTGGATCTTCAACTAAATCAGAGCCCCTTCCTTCCATTGATAGTTCTCCCATTTCAAGGACATAAGCATAATCTGCAAGTTTTAAAGCAGCTCTGGCATTCTGCTCAACTAACAAGATAGACACGCCATGTCCTCTTAATTGGTCAATCACCTTAAAAATTTCTCGAGTGATGAGTGGTGCTAATCCCAAACTCGGCTCATCAAGCATCAACAATTTAGGTTTAGCCATGAGTGCACGACCCACTGCAAGCATTTGTCGTTCACCACCAGAAAGTGTTCCTGCTTGCTGAGATCGTCTTTCTTTCAAACGAGGAAAAATGTCATACACTTCATCTAAAGTGCTGAAAATTTCTTTGTCTCTTTGGCGATAGCGTTGAAAAGCGCCAAGCATAAGATTGTCTTCAATAGACATTGTTCCAAATAACTCCCGTTTTTCAGGCACTAATCCGAGCCCACGAATCACCATTTGCTCAACCTGTGGACATTGCTCCACATGCCCATCGAAATCGACGTTTCCTTTAGAACCCAGCACCCCCATAATTGCAGACAATAAAGTTGTTTTACCCGCACCATTTGGACCAACAACAGAAACAATTTGGCCTTGATTAACACGCATATTAAAATTTGAAAGCGCTTCTACTTTTCCGTAAGCAACACTCAAATTATTTACTTCTAGCAGAGGCGTGCCCTCTTGATTTCCAAGCATTGTGATCATGCAGCACCTCCTAAATAAGCTTCCAATACAGCTTCATTTTTTTGAATTTCTTCTGGTAATCCTTCAGCAATTTTTTGACCGAACTCCATGACCACAATTCGGTCTGCGAGATTCATGACAAAGTCCATATCATGCTCGACCAAGAGAATTGCCATACCTTCAGCACGTAATTTAGATAGAAGTTCAGCTAAGGCTTGTTTCTCTTTAAATCTTAATCCTGCTGCGGGCTCATCAAGTAGTAATAAGCTTGGGTTCGCACATAAAGCACGTGCAATTTCTAAAATACGTTGCTGCCCGAGTGCTAAACTGCCAGCTTCGACATACAAATATTCTCCCAGCCCTACACGTTCTAGTTGATATTTAGCCTCATTGAGAAGTTCATTTTCTTCAACTCGATCAAGAAGTAACATGGATGAGATGACACTTTTTTCTCCGCGCAAATGTGCACCTATAGCTGTATTTTCTAATACTGTCATTTCAGGTAATATTTTTACGTGTTGGAATGTGCGACTTAATCCTAATTTGGCAATTTCTCTGGATGGTATGCCATTTATTTTTTTACCTTTAAATAAAACTTCACCACTTGTTGGAACATCTACACCTGATATTTGATTGAACATGGTACTTTTACCAGCACCATTCGGACCAATTAAAGCGAGAACCTCTCCAGCGTGAATTTTCAGATTCATTTCATTGTTCGCAACTAAGCCCCCAAATTTTTTCGTGATGTTCTTCGCATCTAATATCAATTCACCCTTGTTGATTTGATTTTCTACTTTGTCCATTTGAAGAATGGGGTGGATTGAAGGATATAAATCTACAGGCTTATATTTATTTGGGATCAACTTAGTAATAAATGACCAAATCCCTGATGGTGCTTTTTGCATCAATACAACAATGATTAATCCAAATACGATTGTTTCATAATGACCTTGTCCGCCAAAAATAATAGGCAAAGCATCTTGCAACCATTGGCGTACCATGGTGAATATGCCTGCACCTAATATTGCACCCCAAATACTACCGACACCGCCTAACAACGCCATAAACAAGTAGTCGATACCCATTTGGAGTCCAAAAGGTGTCGGGTTAATAAAAGTTTGCGTGTGTGCATAAAGCCACCCTGAAATTGATGCAAAAATTGCAGCAATCACAAAGATGATCATTTTTGCTCTAAACGTATTTACTCCCATAGACTCAGCCATTACTTGTCCGCCTTTCAAAGCGCGGATTGCTCGACCCTCTCGAGAATTTAAAAGATTTTTTGTCAAAATAATGGCAATAAATACAATGAGCCAAATGAGGTAGAACATTTTATTGCCATTATCAAAGGCAAATCCTGCGATAGAGATAGAGGGAATATTCGAAATTCCAGAATGCCCACCTAAAGTTTCAATGGTCGAAAAGAAATAATAAAGTGAAATGCCCCAAGCGATCGTACCTAAAGGCAGATAATGCCCTGAAAGTTTTAGTGTTAAGCCACCCACCAAAATCGCAGATGCGACTGTAATGACTATTCCGAGCAGAAGTCCAAACCAAGGATTACCACCTGTCCATGCGAGGAAACTTGGTAATTGCTCAGTCACAGTTAAGTAAGCTGTTGCGTATGCGCCAATTCCAACTAAGGCTGCTTGACCAAATGTAGTCATGCCTCCAACGCCTGTCACCAATACAAGACCTAACACGACTAATGCATTTAGACCAATATAGTTCAATAAAGTGACTTGATAGGTCGGTAAAAAAAATGGGCTGATGAATACAATTAGCGCAAATATAAAGAAATAAGTTTTTGATTTCATTCTTCATCCTCCTCAACATGACGAGTTGTGAGTGATTTCCAAAGTAAGAAAGGAATAATTAATGTAAAGACGATGATTTCTTTGTAATCACTTGCCCAAAACATGGAGAAAGACTCAATAACACCAACAATCACGGCACCAATTGCTGCGACTGGGAAGCTGATTAGTCCTCCAATGATTGCCCCTACAAATCCCTTCAGACTTAAAATAAATCCTGAGTCGTAATACAGGGTTGTGATCGGTGCAATTAAAATGCCTGATAAGGTTCCGATAAATGTAGCTAAAACAAAAGTCAGTTTGCCCGCAAAGATTGGAGAAATACCCATGAGCTGTGCACCGATTCGATTGACAGCGGTTGCATGCAATGCCTTGCCATAGAGTGTTTTTTCAAAGAAATACCAAAGCACTAAAATCATCACAAAGAATGAAACGATAATGATCAAAGTTTGACTGCTTAAAACAAGAGTCCCAATTTCAAAGCTTTTATCACTAAATGGTTGTGTTTGAGCACCATTTGGACCGAATATCACGAGTCCTAAACCGACTAATGCCACATGAACCGCTATCGACACGATCAATAAAACTAAAGGTTTGGCTGCGACTAAAGGTTGAAAAAAAGTGCGATACATTTGAGGACCAAGCGGTGTAATCACAGCCAAAGTCAATAAAACTTGAATTGGCATTGGAAGCGTCGCTAAAGGTAGTGTGTACATCGCGATAACGATCAAAGAAATATAAATCAATGACGCAATAAAAATTTTGATATTAAATATTTGATTTTTAAAAAATTTAGCGTATAAATCCAGACTTGTATTGACAATAAAAAACGCAACTACCAGCCAAACTATTAAGCTTGGAATACCTGCTTGAATGGATGCCAAGGTCAATGCACCAAATACAGCAAATTCACCCAATGGAATAAGTAATATCCGAGTGACAGTAAAAACTAAAATGATACATAGCGCTAATAATGCATAAATAGCACCACTGGTAATACCATCCTGCCCCAAAATTAACGCGATATTTAAATCCATAACATCTTCCTACCCTTTTTTGAGGATGAATTTACCTAGAGCGATATATGCATATCGCTCTGAGTTTATTTATGATGAAAAGCTAAATTTACTTCAGTAGTTTCCACTGACCATTTTTAACAATGATCATTTCACGCCCACGCTTGTCAAATCCACTATGATCAGATGGGCTCATGTTATACACGCCTTGAGTTCCTGCGACTTCTTTTGTAGATTCCAATGCATCACGTAGAGCTTCACGGAATTGCACGGTGCCAGGCTTTGCTTTTTTCAAAGCAGTCGGTACAGCTTTTTCAAGCAAAATACCTGCGTCATACACATTTGCCCCGAAAGTTGCAGGTGTTTGTTTATATTTTGCTTTATAATCATTGATATATTTAGTAGCAATTTTCTTAGAAGGATGTGTATTAGATACTTCATTTAAAACAAGCATTAAACTGGCAGCTAAAATCGTATTTTCTACTTTCTTGCCACCCATTTTTAAATATTGATCTAAAGCCGCACCATGCGTTTGATAAATTTGCCCTCGATAGCCTCGATCATATAAAGCAGTTTGTGGAGGCACTGCTGAACTGCCTGGTGCTGCAACTAGAATTGCCTGTGGTTTTTTACTTATGAGTTTTAACGCTTGACCAGTTAGAGAGGTATCTTGACGTTGAAATGATTCTTGAGCAACGATTTTAATCCCATTTTTCTTTGCTAAATTCGCTAAGACTTTTCCCCAGTTTTCTCCATACGGATCAGCAGTACCGATAAATCCTAGAGTTGTAATTTTTCGCTTCACCATATCTTGCACAAGCGCTTCTGCGATGATTTCATCATTCTGAGTGGTCTTAAACACCCATTTTTTTTGATCCGTCATTGGCATGACTATCGTAGAAGTACCAACAGGTGCAAGAAGAGGTACTTTCGCTTTAGCAATTGTCCCTATCACTGCAGAAGCATTTGGTGAACCAGAAGGACCAATAATTGCATCAACTTTGTTTTCTTTAATTAGTTTCTCGACAGCTTTGACAGATGCTGTAGGATCACTCGCATCATCAAGAGAAATATATCGAACATTTTCATTACCAATTTTTTTAGGTAATAAAGCAACTGTATTTTTTTGTGGTATACCTACCATTGCTACAGGTCCGGATGATGATGTCACAACTCCAATCGTGATATCAGCTTGAGCATAAGTGGCAATTGCGATTAAGCTTGTTGATAATAATAATTTTTTAAACATCATATAATCTCCAGTTTGTCCATTAACTGTTTATGTAATTAGAATTTATAGCTATATGTAGTAATGATTCGATTTTCAACAAAATCATTACCATTGGTTGTTCCTGCACCATATTTAGTAGTCGTGTCGATATACCTCCATTCTATACCCAACCCTTTAAAAGACCCTTCTGGAACGGTATAGCCGACAATGAAATTAGCTTCAGTTTCTTTATTATCTGGTAGGCCATTACGCTCTATGTTCGTACCATATAAATAACGCAAAGTCGTTCTTAAACCCGGCAAACCAACATTTTTAAAGTCATAAGAATAAAGTGCATGATAAGTAAGTTCTTCAGGTTTGATGAAACCTAAAGTTGACCAAGTATGTAGGAAAGGTTGAGGAGCGAATCCATCAAATGTTGGAAAATTGGTATCCCCGGAATTTTTTTGAACACCTGCAGCAAAACTATGTGAGCCATTTTGAATGTTGGCCTGAACGCCAAATGTTTTGCTATCTATGTTTCCATAGTATTTGTCACCAGCTTCACTGTTATGGAAATAACGTGCATCTAATTTGATTTTAGAGTCGCCAATTTGAGTGTTATATGCTGCATTTAAATAATGTTGGTTATAAATATCTTCCAGCTGACCAAACCAGTAAGAGCCTGAAATTTTAGGGCTAAAATTATAGTCTAAACCAACATAACTTAAACCATTACTTTCTATTCTTGCTTTACCTGGTGCAAACAAGCTTAGTTTTTCAAACTCATCATCATTACGCGCGTTTATATGAGTGATTCTTCCAGCTGAAAATTTTAAATTTTGAATCGATTTCGTTTCAAATGCCGCACCAGCATATGTTGTCACCAACTGACGTGAATCATCAATAAATGCAACAGGTGTTCTTGGCGAAAGTTCCCCAACTAATAGCTCAGAATCTTTGTATTTCAGCTTTAAGGTTGCACCAAATTTATTATAACTACGTTCTTGCTCATTTTTTATGGGATCAAATGGTAAGATCGAATCAGACCTTTCAGCATTATGATTTGATAATCTTAGTGCGTAACTTGAAGTCACGTCAAAACCCACCTGAACGGGTGTATTGGTATAACCTGAACTAAACTTTAGACCTAATGCTTGTGACCAACTACCAACATCAGGCTGTGTTGTGTTATTTCGATCAATAAAGAAATTTCTTAAATTTATTGTCGTTTGACTATCTTTTACCAAGTCCGCATAAACTGCTGTATTACAGCAAATTGCTAGTATTGCAAATGTAGGTAACTTTTTCACTCAACTTCCCCTTAGTTTTTTACTGATTTTCTCACTCAACCCTGTTTAATTTTTTCTATTCAGCTATATGAAATTTCATATATTCAACCCAATTCTTTTCCAATTCCATAGAAAATTCAATTTTCTTTTAAGTATATTTATATACCTTAATTAATAATTAAATCCCTTTTAAATCTTCATAGATTGAAAAAAGGCCAAATGATCTAACATTTAGCCCAATTTGATTTAATGAATACCCGCAATATCTTTTAGAATGGTGATAAAGGTATTCTTTTCTTGGTCACTGTATTTTGCAAATACTTCATTTTGATGCTCATCAGCTATATCAAATAAATAATGTGCGGTTTTTTTACCTTTATCCGTTAATTGGTAGAATTCTTCTGTTTCGACTAGTAGCTCATCCTTCTTAAGGATTTCCGCTGCTCTTTCTATTTCTCGCATAGGCATTGCTATATCACGTGGTAAATCATCTTTGCATGAACTTGCACCACTGCCTAGCACTAAAAGCATTCGAGCTTCACTCGTTCTAAAACCTGTGACTAATTGCTTTGGGATGTAATCATTTTGATAAAACTTGAATGCTCGACTCATGAGATAGGCAACATTATTATATAAGTTACCTTGATATAGTTGACCCAAATCATCAGTTTGGACTGGATTTGAATCTTTAATTCTTAACATTGGGTGTGGTGTTACTGCTGAGTACGCACCCTGGTGATATACTAATGGACTACGACCTTCATCTTGAAAATTAACGACCTTTCCAATAATAATCCAGTGATCCCCGCCTTCTACAATTTGAAATAATTCACATTCAAAAACAGCAGAGCAATTTTCCAGAACTGGAGCATTACCTACACCCAAACGGTAGTTTGCTCCTTCGAATTTATCAATATTGCGTTTAGCAAATTTATTCGATACCTCGATTTGAGATCCAGATAAAATATTGACTGCAAAATGACTAGAGTTTTTAAAAACTTCAAAACTGGTCGATTTTTTATCAATACTCCACAAGATTAAAGGTGGGTCTAATGAAACTGAGTTAAAACTATTGGCAGTTACACCCACTTTTTCACCTTGCGCATTTTGCGCTGTAATAATGGTAACCCCAGTTGCAAAATTACCGAGTGCTCTGCGGAATTTCATCGGATCAATAGCTTGTTCTTCCGATTTTTGATAACTATTCATTCCCTTCTCCTGAATCCCAAAATGACCTTCCATGATGGCAATTCAACTATTAAATATCTAAAACTAATCTCGGTGTTTTTGATCGAGAACAACACACTAAAATCTGTTCATTACTTTCTTTTTCTTCGTCAGTAAAGTAGACGTCTCGATGATCGGGTTCGCCTTCAAGCACATCACACATACACGTTCCACAAACGCCCTGTTCGCACGATAACTCGACTTTAATCCCTTCTCGCGCTAAAGCTTGCAGAATAGTTTCCTCTGGAGCTACTTGAATCGTTTTACCACTTTGTTGTGCAACAACTTCAAAACTAGCACCACCTAAATCAATATCTACCTGAAAATATTCTTTATGTAATTGATCGGAACTAAAACCCTTAGACTCAGCAAGATTAATAATCCAATCCATAAATCCATTAGGACCACAGGTATATAAATGTGAATCTTTGGCAATATCTTTCATTGCGTGATCAAAAAATTCACGATGATTTGCACCATCATCTTTAAAATGGAAAGTTGTATAACTCGCTAAGGGACCTTGCTTGATTTCATCTACAAATGCAGCGGTTTGTTTGGAAGCTGCACAATAATGCAATTCAAATGACTTATCGTTATTTAATAAATCATAAGCCATGGTAATTAACGGTGTAATCCCAATACCACCACCAACTAAAATGCTGTGAGATCCATCTAACAATGGGAACAAATTTTTAGGATGGCTGACTTGTAGTTTCATCCCTTCAAAGATGTCATTAAACGCCGACAGTGACCCCCCTCTTGATGCTTCGTCTTTTAAGATCCCTAGTCGAAAAACACCTTTTAAACTAGGATCTTGACATAGAGAATACTGACGGATTAACCCATTAGGCAGGAATAGATCGATATGTGATCCAGCTTCGATTTCAGGTAATGGAGACTCAGTTGCTGAAATTAAATCTAAGACAACAACATTTTCCGCTTCTACTGATCTTTTATTTACTATTACGGAGTATTTTTCGTTCATAGTTTTCCCCTTTATGACTAAGCCAATGCTTAGCGCATAAATAGTCCTCCGTTAATATCCCATGTTGCTCCTGTCACAAAAGCTGCTTGTGGGGATGCTAACAAAGCACAAGTTTCAGCGATAAAACTCATACTGCCTAAAGCCTTGACAGGAATGTTATTGATAAACGCTTCCATTTTTTCATCTGAAACAACGCTGTGTACTATTGGAGACTCCATTGGTCCTGGTGCTACGGCATTTACAGTCACACCTTTAGCGGCAAATTCTTTTGCAAAAATTTTAGTCAAAGTTACGATTGCCCCTTTTGAAGCTGCATAATGCGCTCCCGTTGCAGTACCACCATTCTGACCAGCCAATGAAGCCATGTTGATAATTCGACCAAAGCCTTTAGATGCCATATATTGACCAATAATTTGGCATGACTGAAAGGTTCCTCGTTGGTTGACTTGTGTCACCCAATCAAAATCACTCGCAGTGATTTCAAGGACAGGAGTTGCTTTAGTTACTGTGGCGTTATTGATTAAAACATCCAACTTGTTGAAATGAGTTTCAATCCAACTCACTGCATCTCTAAAGTCCTGCTCTACTGATATATCCAGTTTTAAGGGATACATCTGCGATGGATACTGACTCGCAGCTTTAGCGCTTTCCGCTTTTTCTAAGGTACTTGCAGTTAAAATAACTTGATGCCCTTGTTTAGCAAAATATTCAGCAATCACATTACCTAAACCAGAGGCAGCACCAGTAACCAAAACAACATGTGACATGGTCACCTCCTATAGAATGTAACTGATACCAGCTAAGGTATCTGTCGAATTGACTAGATTGATAATTTTACGGTCTATTTTGAGTTCGCCATTCTCTTGACGTACTAGCTCATAAATCACATCAGCAGTGTAATGACGCAAATTCTCTTTTCGGAACTCTCTTAAATTTTGTGCACAGCGTAAAATTATCTTGTGATCAGTTTCTTCAATAATTCGCACACGTGACAAGCTTCGAACAGTATTGGCCTTAGGAGCTGTCGAGATTGCTTCACCATTTTCTAAACGCTCTACACGTAATTGACGCATGTGGTGATTGTCATATGCATAGTTCAAATGGTTTTCGTAATCTGTCAATGATGGATCAATTGGAATGATGTATTTGCCATTTTCATTCCATAAACTTAACCATGCTTGATACTCTGAATGATCTAACATGTCAGCTTCAGCCCAAATGAATGCTGTTACTTCGTTCAAAAGATTTAAATTAATTTTCATGCTCTTCCCCTTAAGCCGTCATCAACTTTTTCCATTGTTGGTAAGCGCCACGCATGCCTGTTTCAGCACTCACGTCACTCTTCAGACCATCTTCAGTTTTGACTTCTCCTGGTAAACCACGGTTCAACATGATCCAAAGATCATTGCCCGCATTTGCACCATGCTGTACACGCTCCCAAGCTTCCGCATCATCTGGCGTACCAAAACCGAAAGGACCTTGGAAATGTTCATGTAGACGTAGGCGATATTGGTTGGCAATTTGTGGTCCACCATCCATCGTAATCACTGAGTGGTGAATTTCAGTTTTATCTACCGCTAATGGTTGCATTACACGGAAGAACGCCATAGAACATGCAATGTTAGGGAAAATATTTAAGTTAAAGCCCGAACCACCGACAGCACGGCAAATTCGACGAACTTCAAGTTCCTCATGACCTTCTTCACGTAGCGCTTGGGCAAGTTCTTCAAAACGCTCTTGGATTGGTCGCTCCATCAACTCTTCATCAAGATCTACCAGTTCTGGAATCATCACCATCACGCTGTGACCATTTCCTAGATCTTCAACATAGCCTGGTTGATTTTCAAAGTTGAAAAGCTCTTCAGTTTTTTCGTCTACAGAACTTAAGAATGATTTATGAACCAATGGGAAATGATACGCGTCAGTTGTATTTTCCAACTGAATTTTCCAGTTACCTGGGAATGTAAAACGATGCTCACCTAATACTTTGACTGGATAACCTGCGCCTTGCTTCATGAATAGATCAATCCACTTTTTCGCAGCACCTAAAAAGTCTTCTAATGGCTCAATATCGTCTTTGAAGGTCGCAAAGATCATGCCGTTATATTCTTCTACACGTAGGCTGATCAGTGGAAATTCAGATTTATCTAAACATTCGCCATAACTTTCAGGTGAAGGAACGCCACGCAATGTACCATCTAAAGCGTAACTCCAACCATGATATGGACATACAAAGCTATTTGTTTTGCCTTTTTTATGCTCACAAACTGTAGCAGCACGATGGCGACAGCGGTTGAGTAAAACGTGGACTTTTTTCTTACGATCTCGTACAGCCACTACAGGTTGTTTACCAATATTAATCGTTTTATAACTACCAGCATCTGGAATTTCACTTGCATGAGCAACCCAAACCCAAGTGCTGTAGAAAATTTTTTCCATTTCATCTTCAAAGATTTGTGCATCTTTATATAAAGAGGTATGCACTCGGTCACTTTGAACTAATTCATTGTAATCAATTTCAATATTTTGAACTGGTATTGCACTATTCATCATGTATTCCCTTATAACTGTTTATGCAACTCAACCGACTAAATTTGATTGCGGTACTGGTAACTCATCATCACTGGTCCAATGCGTTACTGGTCGACTGAAAATATTTTCTGTTTGGAAGTGTTTGATTTTCCAAATGCCATTATTTTGTTGCTTAAAACTGATTGTCAGTTTGGCTGCATTCAAGTGGCTTGCACCCGTTTTGAAAGTTGATGTTTGCAACATCAACCAGTGACCAACAGCCACATCACCCTCAATATAAATTTGTTCAGAATTCACAAAATGTGCATTCATAACAAAATGCGAGTCCTTCAGCGTGTATGTTTTAAACATGTCATATACTGCCTGCCAAGACTCAAGCCGACCAAATGACTGGGCGTATTTTTTCCCTACCCCCTCCCAAATACACTCACGATCAAATAAATCCATCAGCGCTTCTAAATTTGTGTTTTGATTAAGTTCATCACAAATTTCCATATAGCGATTTAGGCAATTACGAATTTGATTCTGCGCTTCCAACTGTTGAAGACGTTGAAGAATGCTTTTGAGTTCATTAGAGTCGACCATATCGATATCCTTATCGTTGAATAATTAATTCACGACCAACTCTTGCTTCAACTTTGCAATACTTCCAAAGTTTATATGGACCTTCTCCGACCACAGTCGTACGGAATAAATTACATGCAGCATGAACTGTTTCAATATCAGGTACATCAGCCAATAAATAGGTTGTCCAAGGCCAACCCGTACTTGCACCTACCATGCTTTGATCATCATCTAAGTTGCCGTATACATGAACGCCAGGTAAATCATGGATACCATTCCACATTTCACCAAATGCTGCCCATACTGCTTTTGCTTCTGCTGGCTCTGCATCAAAGAAGTTTTGGTTAATCCCCATACAGAACAATACGCGTAATGATTTTTTAGCTTCCATTTCGATTTCCTTCTTTTCGGTCATTTATAAATATCCAGGTGTCGGATTAAGCCCAAAGCTCATCGCACCAGCATTTTGTAAAGTTGCATCACCCATAAATGCATGCTGTGTCACGACATTCGTGTCATTCACAAAGCGACTAAATGGATGGTTGGTATAAATGGCAGTCATGCCAGCTAACATTTGCATTTTGCGGGTGACCTTTGCACAGACTCTTGCCGCATGTGTACAAGATAGACGCATATCACTAATTAAATGTGGTTCAGGTTTTCGCCCGTTGAGTACTTCTTCCCATACAATATCCATGGTGTTGTAGAACCATGTTCTTGCAGCTAGGAACTCAGCTTCAGCTTTCGCAAATTCGTACTGAGTGATAGGTCGATTAGCAATTTCTGCACCTCCAGTAATCGACGACTTACCTGGAGCTAATTTTCTAAATTCTTCCAATGACGCCGAGGCTACGCCAATTCCGACTACGGTGAGGACTTGAGTCGCCAAAGAGAGGGATGGATATTTGAAAAATGGTTCGCTGAGTTTAGATGGCTCACCCCGAACAAAAGTCCAATGCTCAGGTACAAGTACATTATCGACAATGAGATCGTGACTACCTGTGCCTTTTAAACCTACTGTATCCCACGTCATTTCAATTTGTGCTTTATGCGCTGGTAAAACAGCCATACGTGGTAAGCCATGAGATTCATTATCTTTGATCGGGGCAATGCCTACACCAACGATATCTGCACCTTTACAACCACTTGAGAATTTCCAACGGCCTTTTACAACTAAACCCTCATTGGTCACTTGAGCAGCTTGCGGTGGAAAAATTCCACCAGCAAAAACGATATCTGGACCATTTTTATAAAGTTCGGAAAGTGTCTCTTCAGGTAAACTCCCAAGATAAGCTGGGCTCATACCAAAACTTGCAACCCAACCTACTGATCCATCTGCTTTAGAGAGCCTTTCAATAAGTTCACAAAACGTACGCGGTGAAACCTCATCACCACCGAAACGTTTAGGAACTAAAGCACGATATACCCCAATTGATTTCAGTTTTTGAATAATGTCTTGACTCACGTATGCTTGTTCGTCAAATTCACCTGAACACGCTCGCTGTCTAATCTCTTGACATAATTCTTCAAGATCAATCAAGCTCTCTGTTTGATCTTTGGCTAAATTGCTCATTTGCCACCTCCTTGTGAATGCTTCGTAATATCGACAATGTGTTGTGCAATAGCACACAATTTTTCATCTTCACCATGCTTAGCAATTAATTGCATACCGACAGGTAAGCCATTTGATGTTTCATATGGAATCGTGAGCGCTGGATGGCCCGATAGATTGAATGGTCGCACGAGCTTAGTTAAATTGAGGAAAGCAACAGTATTTTCAGCTTCGTCTAATTTAGGTGGAAATTGAGGTAGTGTCGGCAGTATCAAAACATCAACATTGTTGAGTAAATCATTGATCTGCTCTGTGAATTGAGTTCTTATTAATTCAGCATTTTCTACATCTTTTTGAGTGGTTTCAGATGCTTTTAATAAACGCTGATGAACATCATTGGCTAGAAGTCCAGTTTGAGTAAGATCATGATATGCACCCCAAGTTTCGTAATTAATGATCGACATACCTGCTTGATATGCCTCATCAATATTGTCTATGAATAGATTTTTTTGAGGTAAATCAATTTTTGTTAACTCAGCATCTAAGACACGCCAAATTTCAGATTCCGCTTCGACACGTAATATTCCTAATTGAATCTGCTGTAGATCGATTTGGATTTCTTTAAATGTAGGATCAATGATCTGCATAGCAAGAATCAGATTGTTGATATCTGATGCGAATGGTCCGACGCAGTCTAAAGTGGTATCTTTTGGCCAAACACCATCACGACTTACACGACCAAATGAAGGTTTTAATCCATACACTCCACAGCAAGCGGCTGGCATACGAATTGAGCCACCTGTATCCGTACCAATACTGAAGTCCGCTATATCTGCCGCAATAGCTGCAGCCGAACCACTGGAAGAGCCTCCAGGAATAAGTTGCGGATATTTAACATTTAAAGGTGTTCCGAAGTTTTTGTTTATTCCAGTTATACCGAATGCAAGTTCATGAAGATGAGTTTTTCCAATAATTTTGCAATCACTGCTGAGTATATTTTTTATAATTTCAGCATGTGAAAATGCAGGGCATGCTCCACTGCGCGCCTGAGTTCCAAGTGTCGTCACTTCATTTTGTATATCAATTGAGTCTTTAACCACGACTCTAATTTTTCCATCTCCTAAAGAGAGACTTCTAGATATAATATTCAATTCACTTTTCCATGTATTTTTATACTCAACATCAATATCTGAAAAATTAATGTATTTGTCAAGTTATTTTGAATTAAAATAATCTTTGTCTTTTTTCTTGTATAATCAATTATATTTTTTTAAGTTTAATTGCTGCTCATGTTAAAAAATTTTGAAAATTATTTGCCAAATAACGATCCCAAAAGTTTGGAAAATTTCCCATTTTTTTGGATATCTCAAGTTAATGGTAAGTATTCCCAATTGATTGATAAATCTTTAAAAAAAATCGGTCTCGATAATACAAAAAGAAAAATCATTTTGAGTACAAATGCTCTCGGTGAAGCGAATATCACTGAAATAGCTAATTTAGCAACAATCAAATTAACAACTGCAACTAAAGCAATCTATAGATTAGTCGAAGAAGGGATAGTTGAAGTTTTCTCATCCCCTCATGATGAAAGGATTTCTATGGTGAAGCTCACTGAAAAAGGATATGGTCTTGTGGATGAAATTAATCAGATCAATCGTGTTACTTTAGCTGGTATATTAAATTCTTTTGATGAGCAAGAACTTGAGTCACTAAATTTACAATTAAAGAAAATATTCAATTTAATGCCAAATAGGTAAAAAGACTAAAATCTTTTTACCTACTAACGCTTATTTCATAATTTCATATTGTGGAATAAGCTTATTAAATCGCAAATTTTCAGCGAATTTTGATATGACATTTAGTTTATATTGATAAATATCCATGCTTTCATATTTGTAAAAACCTGATAGTTCTCTAATACCATTTCTATTTTCCCTCATATTTTTTTTGATAATATCAGGGGCTTTGTAACGCTCACCAAGTTCTTCTCTCAAATACTCAGAAGCATGATACAAAATATCTCCTCCACCCCAATCGATAAACTCTAGCATACCTAACACTGAAAAACGCAAACCAAAACCTGTACGAATCGCTTTATCAATATCCTCAGCACTTGCTACGTTTTCTTCAACCATTCTCGCTGCTTCATTCATTGCCAATGCTTGAATTCTTGGAACAATGTATCCAGCAACTGCATTACAAATCACAGGGACTTTACCAATTGCCTCAAGTAATGTTTTTAGTTTTTCTACAGCTATATCAGCAGTATGCTCAGATCGGCTTAGCTCAACTAAAGGCATTAAATATCCAGGATTAAGCCAATGTGCATTAACAATACGTTCTGGATGAGAAATTAATTTTGCTATATCAGTGACCAAAAAGGTCGAAGTCGTTGATGCCACAATACAGTTTTTAGAAATTAAGGGTTCCAACCACCGAAAACAGTGTTGTTTATGAGTCATTATTTCAGGTACACCTTCAATAATTAATTCACAATTTTTCCAATCAATAGTTTGATTATCTTTGAAATAGAAATGAATTCTTTCTTTTAATACTTTACATTGATCATTCACTAACATCCCGATATGTTCTAAGAGATGCAACTCTTGGTCGAGGCTGTCATTCCATTTTTGCAGAAATTCATTTTTTTCTGCTGGGTTTCGATCTTTTACGTCTACAAGTGCAATCTCAATTCCTGCATATGCGAATGCGATCGCAATCGCATTACCCATTCTGCCTGCACCTACAATAATAATATTTTTAATCATGCAGATTGTTCTCCGGAGTTCAACAGGTCATTTAATTGTTGCTGCGTTAAATTAAATAACCCTAAATTTTCAAGAGTGCGACCTTCACTATACAAATCCCTACCAGTAATTGATGATGCGATATTCAGAAGCCCTTCAGCAATCGGCGTTTTGACTCCAACATACTTACCAACCGATACAATAAATGACAGGCCTAATCGTGTGTCTTCGAGCATATACCTATGGGAATGTAAATCTATTTTCTCGCGCCAATCGCCACTGTCCGTTAACTTACCATGTGCCCCCCTACCATACATCCACTCATCTCCTTCACCCTCTTTATTGTAATGATCTGCGAGTGGGAAATGCTGTTTCGAGTATCCCAATGCTTCACGAATATTCATTCGCTCTTGATCTAATAAGCTCGTTACTCTCCTCACTGAAGGTTGAGTACCTTCATTATGAATATCCCATACATCAAAATGTTCTAAAGGTGCAGCATTGAGCATAATTAATGGAGGATGAATAAT
This sequence comes from Acinetobacter sp. ANC_7682, assembly GCF_056779795.1. NCBI lineage: Bacteria > Pseudomonadati > Pseudomonadota > Gammaproteobacteria > Moraxellales > Moraxellaceae > Acinetobacter > Acinetobacter sp. ANC_7682. The sequence continues at coordinate 83,347 of NZ_JBWYIQ010000012.1, forward strand.
GGGTCCTGCATTCATTAAAGCTCCACTCAAAGCATCCTCTATAGGCTCGATGCTGTCATAAGCTTGCTTTAATACTCTAATAGCATGATCTTTTAATTTTGCTGGATAGACCCCAGTAGGCAATCTCGTCGCATATACACTAATCACGATAGAATTCGGACTATGTTTTCTTACTAAATATGGCAACGTACCCGTTTCTGCAAAAGCCACGTCAGACTTATTCCCAACTTTAAGCATTGCTTGAGCAAATAGGTATGTTCCAAAAGTACCTGGGGGTAAAAATACGACTTGACCAGATGTTAAGTAGGGTGCTATTTCAATCGATAAATCTTCATGGCTTGTTGCGGGTAAAGGAATAATAATCAATTCAGCGTTTTCAATAGCTTTGGATAAATCAGTTTCAAGTTGGATTTTTTGATGTTCATCCCCAACAGATACTGTTCTAGTGCCACGAAAGTCTTTTACAGTAAGCTCACCATATTTCGCTAATTCTTTTAGTGAATCTCGATCTCTTCGCCATAATTTAACTTCGTGATTTTTTTCCGCCATTTCCACTGCTGATGCATAACATCCATGTCCACCGCCGAGAACTGTGATTTTCATTTTCTTCCCTTACATATTTATTGTGTATTGTGATAGTAGGAAAGATTCTTCTTTTTGCTCGCGTCAAAAAGCGGTACTGCTATTCGAATTACGAATTTATTTCTATTAATTTGTTTTGTTTAACGGTTTCTGAAGGCGTGCATCCATAACGTTTTTTATAAAGCCGAGTAAAGTGTCCAAAGCTTCTTACACCATGAGCATTGAAGATATCAATTATAGGCTGATCAACCTGAGTGTGTTTAAGTTCTTGATGAACTCGGTCCAATTTGATTGATGTCATGAAACTGAGAGGCGTTTGGTTCAAATAGGTATTAAATCCCTTTTGAAGCGTTCTTACCGAGACTTTTACAAGCCTAGCAACTTCCTCAATCGAGATTGCTTCCATATAATGTTGCTCAATCAAGTGAGCTGCATTTTTGATATAACTTGGGATGAGTTGATTTTTTTTATCTGCGATTCTTTCACTGAAATTATGTGGAATTTTGATCAATAATAACTCAGTCAAATATGAACTAAAGCTATCAGAAATTTGCCACCAGTTTTCAATATTTGAATATGCAAAGCATAAGTAGTTCAGTGTTTCTAAAATTGAAATTCTTTCTTCAGATGTATAGGAAATGCCACTATCGAAAATAAGATTTTTTTGAGGTATATATCCCAATAAGCGATATAAAACAGTATTGATCAACTCATGATCAATTTTTAATATAATATTTCTACATTTGGCTTGGAGTTCAATTCTATTTTCAAAATGAGGATGAGAAACTGTAAGTAATCCAGGATGTTGTTGATAAATTGAATGATCATATTTGACTTTACATCCCCCTTCCAAATTAAATCTAAACAGATAACTTTGACACTCAGCACCGAAACTAATTTGAACTGGAGCGTTGTAACTTAATTCAAATAGTGCAACTTGACCAAATGAAAACCCACTTAATTTTACCTCTAAAGATTCATCATTACATACTTCAAATTGATGAGGGCACAAGTATTGTCCTATCACATCTTTAATCTGAAAATAATCTTTTGAAGACAATAAGTTGAATTTCTTTAAAAGTTTCAGATTCGATAAATACATGATAGGTGTACCCTCATTATTTTATTCAGACATGATTTATTTAGACTCAACTTGCAAGCTATTTTCGAATGCTTTACAACCCACTTTCAATAATACAAAGCACAATACGCATGATATTGCACCAACGATAGATATCGATGAACCGACCATTAAAGGATTTTCAAAAATACGATCCGTAATTAAAGCCACTAATGTGGTACCAATACCTAAAGCAATTAAATTACTGATGAGTAAAAAGATAGATGAGATTTGGGCACGTAATTGATTTGGCGAAAGCATTTGCATTGCTGTTGTTGAAATCGGCATTGGGAAAGAAGCGAAAAACATTGCAACAACCAACAATGTAACTGATAGCCATAATTCATTAACTTGTGAAAACAAAATCATTGGAATAATCAGACCTACGATTCCAATCACACCCACAAACATAGGCGAATCTTTTCTGCCTTTTTGAATAAAATAATCATTCATCCAACCAGCCGCAAATACACCTAAAGTATTTGAAATCAGTAACACGGCACCCAACATATAGCCCACTTCAGTAGCTGTCATATTGTAATGTCGTATGTAAAATGCAGGTGTCCAGCTAATTAAGCAAAACAATGCCATGGCATAAAAAGTAAATCCCAAATAATGACATGTAAATGTTTTTTTATGCTTTTTCAAAAATTTAAAAGTATCACTAAGCTTTACTTTTACCACGTTCCCCTGCGCATCGACCATTTGCCCTTTACGCTTAGGATCTTTAACAGTTAAAAGCACTAATATGCCAATAATGACTCCTGGTAAACCTACTAAAATAAACGCCACTTGCCATGCCTTTAACATTCCAAATAAGGGTACAGCGATAAGAGACATGTCCTTGAGTAATCCAATGACAAAACCACCTACTAAGAATGCGATTCCCCCACCAACAAAAGAACCAATCGAATAAATAGCGACAGCTCGACCCAATTTATCTTTTGCAAACATATCACTAAACATTGAATAGGCTGCAGGTGACAAAGCAGCTTCACCAATTCCTACTCCCATTCTGCTCAAAAACAACTGGATAAAGTTCTTACTTAAACCACATAAAGCTGTTGCAATGCTCCAAAATACAATCCCGGCAGCAATTAATTTTGGTCTTGAGAATCGATCTGCGATATAAGCCAGCGGCAGACCCATGAATGCATAAAATAAAGAAAAAGCTAGTCCATGGAGTAGACTAAATTGCGTGTCTGTTAAATTCAAATCTGCTTTTATCGGTTCAATCATCAAAGCCAAAATTTGACGATCGATAAAAGAAAATATATATGCAACCATGCAAAGTATTACAACATACCAAGCATAAATATCCTTTTTTTTTGCATCATTGCTCTTTAACTCGGAAATTTTTTCCATCGAAATCATCCTAAATATTTTATAGATCAGCGCTATCCCTATGACAAATCCATGCCAATTTATGCTGATTTATAAAATAAATATCATTTTTAACAATATTATTCTATTTATTTTTCCATTATATATTACATATAAATAGATATTTTATATTAATCTAATCTAAAAAAATTAGTTCATACTTTTCAATTCGTCTAGATAATCTAATATTTGTTTGATGTATTCATTATTATCGATACTTCTATAGGCAACTGTAATTGGACTTTCAGCCTCATTATCTAGAATTGGTATAAATTTCAAATTTTTCATACCTATAGAGCATGCACTCTTTGGAATAATACACCCCCCCTCACCAGATGACACCATCCCCAATGCCATATGGATTTCTCTCGTCTCGATCAGATTTTGGGGAATTAAGTCAAGTTCAGAGAATATTCCTTGAACAAAAGTTGAGAAGTTTGGTTTAGGAGTATTTGGATATATATAAATATGTTCGTTGACCAATTGTGATAAATGTACTTCCTTAACATTTTGGGTCACTAATGTATGATCTTTGTGCACTGCTAAAAAAAGTTGCTCTCTTTCGATCACTATTCTTTTTATTGAAGGATCACTAATTCCTAATCGACCAAACCCAATATCAATTTTTCCCAATTTCAAAGCTTCTACCTGGTCCCTGGTTCCGCATTCCACTAATTCAACTTTTATATTTGCAATATGCTTTCTTAAATAATCAATGATCTCAGGTAATTTCCAATAAAAAAGCGAACCAACATACCCAATCCGTACCGTAGTATCTGTCACTTTATATCGATTTACCATCGATTTAGCATGTGCTGTTAAGGTCAGTATCTGTACAGCATATTGGTAAAAAAATTCTCCAACTTCAGTTGTTTTGATCGGTCTCATGCCTCTTTCAAACAATACGACACCTAACTCAGACTCTAAGTTTTTGATTTGTCGTGTAAGTGGTGGTTGTGCGATACATAATTTTTCAGCAGCTTTTGTAATACTTTTTTCTTCGACCACCGTAGCAAAATACTTTAATGTTCTTAATTCCATTGAAATTTCCTCAATCCATACTTTTTTAGTATTTTAATATACTACCTAACCTCTATTTTCAATACTTTATTTCAAATAAGGTATTTAGCATATATTAATGGAATATATTGCTGCATGTACAAAAATATTGAAACCTTGCTCGTTGAAATCCCGACGATCCGCCCACACAAGATGGCGGTCGCAACGATGCAAACTCAAACCTTAGTCCTCATTAAAATCGAAACTTCGGATGGTTTCATTGGTTGGGGCGAAGCAACCACCATCGGTGGCTTAGGCTATGGTGAAGAAAGCCCTGAAAGTATCAAAACCAATATCGATACTTATTTTGCTCCACTACTCAAAACTTTTACTGATCTCAACGTTGCTCAAATTATGCAAGTGTTGAAGAAGAATATTAATGGCAACCGTTTTGCAAAATGTGCCATTCAAACTGCTTTACTCGATATTCAAGCTCAACGTTTAGGCTTGCCTCTGTCTGAAGTGTTAGGTGGCCGTCTGCGTGACAGCGTCCCTGTACTTTGGGTGTTGGCTTCTGGTGATACGGATAAAGATATCGCTGAAGCGAAAAAGATGATCGAAGCTAAGCGTCATAACTTCTTTAAATTAAAAATTGGTTCTCGTGCTGTAGAAGCAGATGTTGAGCATGTTCTCACCATCAAAAAAGCGTTAGGTGCTGATATTTCTATCCGTGTCGATGTGAACCGTGCTTGGTCTGAGTTAGAAGCGATCAAAGGTATTCAGCTTCTGCAAGATGGTGGTGTGGATCTAATTGAACAGCCATGTGCAATTGACAATATTGATGCCATGGAGCGTTTAACTCGTCGTTTTGATATTGCCATTATGGCGGATGAGTCATTGATGGGTCCAAGTACAGCTTATTGTTTAGCGAAGCGTAATGCTGCTTCTGTGTTTGCTGTAAAAGTTGCTCAGTCTGGTGGCCTACTCGAAGGTCGTGATGTAGCAACCATTGCAAACCTCGCTGGTGTAGATCTGTATGGTGGCACGATGCTTGAAGGTTCTGTTGGCACCATCGCTTCTGCACATTTGTTCTCGACCTTTGAGAATTTGGCATATGGCACTGAATTATTTGGTCCATTGCTGTTGACTGACGAAATTTTAAAGACCCCGCTTCAATATCGTGATTTCGAATTACATCTGCCTCAAGGCAATGGTTTAGGTATTGAGTTGGATTTAGACA